>NZ_JAJEQL010000011.1:0-81912 GCF_020687345.1 Faecalibacterium butyricigenerans | reverse complement strand
GTCACGCCTACGGCGTGACGGAGAGGTTGTTTCTTATGTAAGGTCTTCCCCCAGCTCCACGGCCTCCAGCACCCGGATGCCCTCGGCCTCGAAAGCGGCGCGCAGGGCCTCGGCAAAGCCGGGGCGGGGCACCTTGTTCTTGATGCAGAGGGTGATGACCCCGTGCAGGCTGGTGGCTTCCAGCCCGATGGATGCGCCGTCCGCGGGCACCCACGTCTGGAAATCCTCGATGTACCGGGTCAGCTCCGGGCTGGGCGGTATGAAGGGGTCGCCCAGATAGCTCACCCAGAAGTCGGCCGGAAAGCCGCTGATGTATTCGCCCATCTGGAAGATGCGCTTCTTGATGCTGAGGCTGGCCTTCTGCTGGTAGACCCGGTAGACCCAGCCCATCTGCTCGGCGATGCGGAAGATCTTCTTCTCCGGGGCGAGGTTCGCCTTCAGGTCCGCGTCTACGCCCACAGCCACCTCGGCCAGCGGGGCATCTGCTGTCAGCGGGAGCCTGCGCTGGAAGGAGGCCACACAGTTATAGAGGGCGTTCGGCGCACCCAGCGCGTCGCGGGCGTCTGTCGAGTAGCTGTAGAGCACCTCGTCCTTGTCCAGATACGCCCGCACCGCCTTACAGAGCAGAGCCGTAAGGGTGCTGAAGGGCTTGACGCCGCAGCGGAGGGCGGCGTCCACAAGCCCCGCCTTTTCCAGCCGGACGCGGCAGCAGGTGGGCGTCTCTTCAAAGGTCTGCACCACGGGGCGCTGCATATCGTTGGCTACCTGACTCTCGGGGTACTTGGCCAAGATGTCCTCGATGTCGTAGGGCGGGTCGGTCACGAGGATACGGCCCTCAAAGGCCGTGCCGTACCGCAGGTTGCAGTAAAACTGCAGCACCATGGTCATAAAGGGCGCTATGCCCCGGCCATCGGCCATGAAGTGGAACCAGTCAAAGTAGACGACTTTCCCCTCATAGCTCAGCGCAACAGTAAAGCCGTTCTCGTCCGGAAATTCGGGCTTTGCACTGCCCTGCCGCACCGGGCAGGGGGCGTCCGACGGTTCAAGGTGGAGCAGCTTTTTCTCCCACACCGGCTTCTGGAAATAGTAGGGTGCCTTTGCCCGGGCCGCATCCAGAGCCTGCTGCAAAAGCGCACCGTCCACAGCGTCTTTCAGCGTGACCTGATAGCGGCAGTTGACCATGTTTTCGCGGTAGTAGTAGACGATGCCCTGAAAAACGGAGCGCTGTTCGGCATCCATCCCTTATTCCCCCGCGTGCGCGGCCAGATAATCGGCCAAATCGCTGACGGTGACGAAGTTGCGCAGCTCCTTTTCGGGGATACGCAGGCCGAAGGTCTCCTCAAGGTCAGCCACGACGGTCAGGATCTCCATGGACGACAGGTCGAGGTCATCCATGAGGACGCTGTTCTCGTTCACATCATCGGGGGAAATTTCTGCAACATCTTCCAGAATTGCAAGGATCTGGGACACGATCTCGGTTCTTTCCATAGTTTGAATCTTCCTTTCGTAGTTCCATTAAAGGCGGCTGCGGCTCTTTTCCAGTATTCCGCAGCCTGCCCGGTTTATTCTTACTTGCGCAGCAGCTTGCCGGTGCCGGTGCGGGGCAGAGGCTCAGTGCTGAACTCCACGGCGCTCATCCGCTTGTAGAGCGGCAGGGTGCGGTTGGTCTCGGTGATGAAGTCGCGGACGGTCTGCTGGTCGGCCTCGCCGCAGTAGATGACGGCACAGATCTTCTTGCCCTTCTCCCTGACGATGCATTCCTTGACGGCCTCGCACTTGGACAGCAGATTTTCCAGTTCTTCGGGGCTGACGTTCTCACCGTTGTCGAGGATGATGATATTCTTCTTGCGTCCGGTGATGTAATAGAAGCCTTCCTCATCCACACGGGCCAGGTCTCCGGTGTGGAACCAGCCGTCGGCGTCGAGGACTTCTGCGGTGGCCTCGGGGTCCTTGTAATAACCCAGCATGACGCAGCCGCCGCGGATGCAAATTTCGCCCGTCTCGTCCAGCTTGTACTCGGCGTGGTCGTCGGGCTTGCCCACGGCGCGGATGTGCTTTTCGTCCTGCTCGTAGTTGATGATGCCGTCGCCGCAGGTCTCGGTCATGCCGTACACCTGAGTGATCATCATGCCCTGCTGTGCCAGCTCGGCCAGCATGGTGCCGTCAAACATGGCAGAGGAGCCGCAGGGGTTCCAGATGCCGTTCAGGCGGGCGCGGCGGCCCCGCTTGACGTCTTTGTAGATGGCCTCCATCAGCATGGGAGCCACAGCGATGGCATCGCTGTGCATCAGGCCGAGGTCGCGATAGAAGTCGCGGATGTCGGCGGAGAGGTTCAGCGCCCAGCCTTTGCAGGCCCAAACGAAGAGGCAGATGAACGTACCCAGATGGAACAGGGGCAGGATGGCGAAGTTGCTCAGGACGTCGTTTTTGTCCTCGGGCATATGCTCGTGCTTATAGTCCAGCATGGCGTCGCCGAATTTGACCTGACACTCCACAGTGGTAAAAAAGTTGCGCTCCGAGAGCATGACGGCCTTGCTACGGCCGGTGGTGCCGGAAGTGAACATCAGCACCATCAAATCATCATGGCCCACGCAGTCAACAAGCTCTGCAGGCGCGCTGTCCTTGAAGGCGTCCATCGGGCGGAGTTTATCGCCGTAGGCGGCCTCGATGTCGGGGCGGCAGCCATAGTCGATGCCGTCGTTGACGATGAGGGAAGGCTCGACAAGGCCCAGCTCATATTCCAGCTCGGGCCAGGTCTTTTTCTGGTTGATGGTCACGACGACGGCCCCGGCGAGGATCGCGCCGAAGCTGTTGACACCGTACTCATAGCAGTTGCGGCTCATGATGCCGACACGCTTGCCCTTGATGTCGGGGATATTCTCCTTAAAATAAGTAACGGCCCTGCGGATGTCCTGCACATACTGGGCGTAGGTCTTTTCCACCACAGTCTTGCCATCGGCGGCCACATAGCGGAAAGCCACCCGGTCGGGATACTGCTTCGCCATGACGTCCGTGATGAGCTCATATACAGTATTTATCATTTTTGTCGCTCCTTGCTGTTTTTCTTTATTGCAGCGAAACGCCGGCAGCTGACATTTTCTGCCTCAACGTAATAATACCTGTTTCGGCAAAGAAATGCAACTACGCGGCGTGTCCTTTTTTCGCTGTTTTATTGTTTACTTGCGCAGCAGCTTGCCCAGAGCGTTGCGGGGCAGCGGTTCGGCGGTGAATTCCACCGCACTGATGCGCTTATAGAGCGGCAGGGTGCGGTTCACCTCGGTGACGAAGGCCCGGACCTCCTCCTGCTTGTCCTCGGGGCAGAAGACGACGGCACAGATCTTCTGGCCCTTCTCCTTCACGATGCACTCGGTGAGGGCCGGGCAGAGGGCCAGCTTCTTTTCCAGCTCTTCGGGGCTGACGTTCTCGCCGCTGGCGAGGATGATGAGGTTCTTCTTGCGGCCGGTGATGTAGTAGTAGCCCTCCTCGTCCATCCGGGCAAGGTCGCCGGTGTGGAACCAGCCGTCGGCGTCGATGACCTCTGCCGTGGCCTCGGGGTCCTTGTAGTAGCCCAGCATGACGCAGCCGCCCCGGATGCAGATCTCGCCGGTCTCGTCCAGCTTATACTGAACGTGGTCGTCGGGCTTGCCCACAGCGCTCATGTGGTCGGCCGTCTGGGTGAAGTTCAGGATGCCGTCGCCGAAGGTCTCGGTCATGCCGTAGCACTGGTTGACGACGAAGCCGTTCTGGGCCAGCTCCAGCAGCATCTTGGGGTCGAGGGCCGCAGAGGAGCAGCACAGGTCCCACAGGCCGTTGAGGCGGCTGACGCGGCCCCGCTTGAAGTCGTTGTAAACCGTCTCCACCAGCATGGGGGCCGAGGCCATAATGTCGCTGTGCATCAGGCCGAGGTCGCGGTAGAAGTCGCGGATGTCGCTGCAGAGGTTCAGTGCCCAGCCGGCGGGCGGGTAGGACATGACGCAGACGAAGCAGGCCATGTGGAAGAGGGGCAGCAGGGTCATGTGGCTCAGCGGCAGCTTCTGACCCTCCGGCAGACGGGACGTGATCCAGTTCTCGGCCCGGGCACCGTAGGTGCAGAGGCTGGTGCACATATTCCGCTCCGAGAGCATGACGCCCTTGCTGCGGCCGGTGGTGCCGGAGGTGAACATCAGCATCATCAGGTCGTCGTGGCCGATGCAGTTGGTCAGCTCACCGGGGGCGGTGTCCCGATAGCAGTCCATCGGACGGAGCTTCGGACCATAGGCGGCTTCCAGCTCGGCACGGCAGCCGTAGTCGATGCCGTCGTTCAGGATGAGGGCCGGTTCCACAAGACCCAGCTCATATTCCAGCTCCTCCCACATCTTTTTCTGGTTGAGGGTCACGAGGACGCCCCCTGCAAGGATGATGCCGAAGGATGCCACACAGTACTCGTAGCTGTTCCGGCTCAACAGCGCAACACGCTGGCCCTTGATGCCGGGCACTTCTGCCTTGAGGTAGGCAGTCATCCGGCGGATGTCCTGCGCGTACTCGCGGTACTTCTTTTCCACGACGGTCTTGCCGTCGGCGGCCACATAGCGGATAGCCACATTGTCGGGGAATTCCTGCTCCATGCAGCGGGTCACCATATCATATACGCCTGCGGGGACTTTGATCTCTTCAGCCATTGGTCTTACTCCTTTTTTATTCGCAAGAAAAATAAACAGCACCATTTCGTTCCAGAATCTCCGCATTTCTGGCAGACAGAGGAAAGTTCTGGTTCGATTCCTCTCGGCAACAGTATACCGCATATGCGCCGCAAACGCAAGATTTCATTGCACAAATATGCAATTTAAACTTGCGCTCAACTTGTGCAACCGGATGTAAATCCTTCCTTTTGTTGCGACGGGACAAAAGCTGTGATACACTTTTTTCGTCAGGACGAAACTTTGCCCGGAAGCTTCGTCCCCTGCAAATTGACAGAAGACCCAAAAAGCATTATACTGTTTATATCATTTGGCAAAAAAGCTCCCCGTCGGGCTTCATATTTTTATCTATCGCGCCCAAAACACGGCCTTTCAGGGCCTCCGGGACAGGCGGCGCACTACAAGGAGGACCCCTTATATGGAAGGCACCAAGCCCCGCACCGTAAGCAGCCTTGGCATGTTCGACCTGCTGAAAGGCATCGGAATGCTGGCCATCGTCTTTGCCCACACGGCAGAGCTTTACCCCCTCGGCACCGACGACGTCACCCCCTTCGCCTTTGCACTCTTCGCCTACCGCGAAGCGCTGATGGCCGCCTTCTTCATCGCCAGCGGCTACGGCTTCCGCAAGCGCTCCATCCACAAATGCATCGAGCAGCAGGCCAAGACCCTGCTCAAGCCTTACCTTTATACGGCAGCGGCCACCACCGTGCTCCACTGCCTCATCCACCACGCAGCCTTCGGCTCGTGGCCCAACGCCATCACCCAGTCGGGCAAGGTGCTGGGCGGCTTCCTGCTGGGGCTGCCCCACACGGCCTCTTACTTCGGGCAGGAGTTCTTCTCCTGCGGGCCGATGTGGTATCTGGTGGCCCTGATGCTGGCGTGGATCCTTCTCGATGTCCTTCTCGACATCTTCCCCGAGCGGTACATAACCCCGGCTGTCATCGGCGTCACCCTGCTGGGCTGGGGCATCACGCTGGTGTGGGAGGCCCCCTTCTGCATCGCGCAGGGCATGGTATCGCTGCCCTACCTCTACATCGGCTATCTGGCCAAGAAGCGCCGCCTGTTTGAGACGCCCCTTTCCGGCCGGGCCAGAGCCGGGCTGATCGCGGCGGCGCTGGGCGTCGTGGCGGGCGTCCTGCTGACCCAGAGCACCGACTGCGTCTCGCTGGGCGAGTGGACGATGGGGCCTGTGAGCATCTTTCTGGACGGCGCAGTGGGCTACGGCATCATCCGGCTCTTCCTGAAATTGCAGCGCCGGGTGGACGGCCCCATCTCCCACGCCATCGAGTGGGTGGGGCGGCGCTCGCTCTTCATCTTCTGCATCCACACCGTGGAGCTGACGGCTATCCCGTGGTATCTGATGGCGGCGAAATACGCCGACCGTCCGGTGCAGGGGATGCTTTTGCAGTTCGTGTTCTCGCTGGCGTCCATCTTCGCCATCACTGAGCTTCTGATGCGGCGGAAAGAGCTGGGCCGGAAGCTCCGGGGCGGCAAGACTGCGGACAAGCTCCGGCGGCGGGACAAGAGCCGCCATTATGCGGCAAAGCACTAAAGATACAGCGCTTTGGTATCCGGCCCTTTTTCAGGGCAGACTATATTACTTCGATGCATGGGCTTGCAGCGAGGGTTGTACGCCTTGCGATAAATTTGAGGAGGCTCCGGTAATGATGAACGAAACTCCTGAAGCGGCTCTGCGCAGCCGCATTGCGGATCTGGAACAGCAGCTCAGGCTTGCGGATGAGGGCACCTCGCGGCTGGCCCAGCGCTGCCTTGAGCTGGAAAAGCAGCTGCAGACCTTCTACGCGGTCCACCCCCAGAAAGAGATGCAGGCCGACTCGCCCGCGCTGGTGCAGCCGCTGCTCTACTTCGATGCCGGCTTCGGCTTCTCCCAGAGGGACACCGTCAAAGCCCCGGACTACGAATACGACGAGATGAACGGGATGGTGACGGCCACCTTCGAGCTGCCGGAGGCCGCCGTCAATCTTCGCTTCGACCCGGGCGAGCTGCCCTGCTGCATCACCAATTTCGTCTTTTCGGACGACCGCATCCTCTGCCGCCCGGTGAACGGCGTGCCGCTCCACGGCGACGGCATCCTTTTCCTGAACGACGACCCCAACTTCATGCTGGAAGGGATGAACCGCTTCCCCGCCGGGATGAAGCTGGGCGTGAGCTACGGCTATTTCCCGCTGGAAGCGCTGGCAGGCGACCCGCTCTTCGCCGCAGTGCTGGAGGGCGTGCAGTATTTCCAGAAGACCCGCGTCTGTGAGCAGAAGCATCTGGACCAGCTGGAAAAGACCTCTTCCGACCAGAAGCAGACCATCGACGCCCTGCAGAAGAACATCTCCGAGCTGCATCAGGCCAACGCCGAGCTGACCGCCCGGAGCCGGGCCTACGAAAACTCGCTGGAAAACGTCCTTTCGTCCAGCAGCTGGA
The DNA here is from genome assembly GCF_020687345.1 of Faecalibacterium butyricigenerans. Classification (NCBI taxonomy): domain Bacteria; kingdom Bacillati; phylum Bacillota; class Clostridia; order Eubacteriales; family Oscillospiraceae; genus Faecalibacterium; species Faecalibacterium butyricigenerans. Next base: position 74,803 of record NZ_JAJEQL010000011.1, on the reverse strand, counting down.
AGCTCACGCTGCCCCTCCGCCGTCTGGTGAGCCTGTTCCATCGTGGCAGCTGAGAGGAGGACCGGGATGTACAGCCGTTATACCACCCTGCAGCGGGCACAGCTCGCCAAGCAGGAATATCTTGATACGCAGGACGTTTTTCTCGCCGTCTACGCGCCGGGGCGGAGGGCCTCGCTGGAAGCCTCCCTGCGCGACCAGCTCCACCGCAAGTTCCTGCTGGCGGAGGACCTTTCCAGCGGGAGTCTGGGCAGCGCCCGCGGCGTGCTGCTGGCGAAAGAAGATCTGAGCCTGATGCCCACGGCCCTGTCCTGCTTTGCGGATGCGCTGCGCAGCGGCGCAGACTACGTCACCAGTGACGCCGTCTTCGGCTATGCAGGTGCCACTGCCCTCTACCACAGCCCCAGCTTTGCGGCCTGCCCGGGCTGCGCCCTCGTCTCCCGGGAGCTGCTGCTGCGCTGTCTGGCCGAGGCCCGTGACCCCGAGAACCCCGCCGAGCTGCTGACGCTGGCGGCAAAGCTCAGCCGGAACCACGTCTGTCTCCCGCTGGCACTGGCTCACTACGAGCGGGACATCTGTGCCGAGGATGTCTGGTCGATGAAGGGGAAGCGGGTATTCATCATGAGCCACCTGCTGGACATGACCGGCGCACCCATCGTGCTGGTCAGCGCTGTGCCGGTGCTGCGCAGCATGGGCTACGAGGTGGTCGTCCTCGGCCCGGAGGACAGCGGCTCGATGCCGCTCTTCCTTGAAGCCGGGGCTGTCGTCATCACCCGGCGCGGCTGCGTCCAGTCTCCCCTGCTGTGGGGGCTGGCCCTCTGCGCCGACTTCGTCCTCGCCAACACTGTCGTCGAGGCCCGGGCTGTCCGTGCCTTGAGCGGGGCACGGGTGCCGGTGCTCTGGTGGCTCCACGACGCCTTCGCGGGCTACCCCCATATCGCCCACCAGATCCCCAAAGAGCTGGGAGAGAACATCCGGGTCTATTCCGTCGGCAGCCACGCCGCCAACGCCATGCACTCGGTGCGGCCGGAGTTCAACATCCGGCCCCTCATCTACGGCCTGCCGGACTATGCCTCCGAGAAATTCGCCCACTATGACCTGAGCTATGCGGGCGGGCGTCCCCTTTTCGCCACCGTCGGCTCATTCGAGAACCGGAAGGGGCAGGACATCTTCTGCAAGGCCATCCGGCTGCTGCCGCCGGAGACGATGAAAAAAGCCTCCTTCCTCTTTGTGGGCAAAGCCGCCGAGCCGGAGATGATGGACGCCGTGCGCAGCCTGACGGCGGACTGCCCCGACAACGTCTTCTACGTCAAGCGGTTGACCCGGGACGAGATCAAGAGCCTGATGGCTCAGTGCACCTGCCTCGTCTGCGCCTCCCGCGACGACCCCATGCCCACCTTCGTCACCGAAGGCCTCATCTTCGGCAAGCCCGCCATCGTGTCGGAGCACACCGGCACCGCCGGACTCATCACCGAGGGAGTGGACGGCTTCGTCTACGAGGACGACGACCCCGAAAAGCTGGCGGAGCGTCTGGCATGGGCCATCGACCACCCGGAAAAACTGGCCGCCATGCGGCAGGCCTGCCGCGACCTGTATGAACGCCACTACTCGAAGCAGGCCTTTGCCGATGGCCTGAAGCAGGCGGTCCGGGAGCTTACCGGCGAATCCTCTTTATCACTCTGCCAAAATTGAGGCAAAAAATTTGGCATCTCTTCACAAATGCACCTCCGGACTGTGGTATACTCTTCCCAGAGTTTATCCCAGTCCGTTTTTGTTGAAAGGAGTTTCCCCCATGAGTTCGTCCGCCTCCCCCGCCCCTTCCCGCCGGAAGACCTTACTCTCGCTGGGTGTTCTGGCCCTGCTGACCGGCATCGTGGTGTTCATTTTCCGGGGGCACTGGACCGAGATCTCCGCTGCACTGGGCCAGCTCACCTTCTGGCAGGGGGTTCTGGCGCTGGCCGTGGGCCTGAGCTATCCGCTGCTGGAGGGCGTCGTCAGCTGGCTCATCGTCCGCAGCCGCCTGCCCCGGTTCTCTCTGCGCCACGGCATCGACAACGCATGGATGGGCACCTTCGGCAATGTGGTGGGCCTCGGCGCGGGGGCTGTCCCCTTCCAGACGTGGTATCTCCACCGCCGGGGTCTGGACGTCGGCCCGGGTGTAGGCCTCATGACCCTGCAATATGTCTTTCACAAAACGGCCGTTCTGCTTTACACCACCCTGCTGCTTTTGGCAGGCCGCCCTTGGCTGGCGGCCCACTCGGACGGCGTGCTGCGGTATCTGCCCGCAGCCTACGCCGTGGTGGCAGGGGTCATCGTGGGGCTGATCGCCCTCTGCGCCCTGCCGGTGGTGCAGCGTCTGGCCCGGTGGCTGCTGCATTTCCTGCCCGACACAGGCCGCTGGGCCGAGCGCCGGGCCGACTGGCTCCGGCAGCTGGACACCCTGAGCACCGAGAGCCGCCATCTGCTGGCGGACAAAGCCCGCTGCGCCGCCATTCTGGGCGTCCATCTGCTCAAACTCTTTCTGCTCTTCTGCCTGCCGTGGATGGGGCTGCGCTTCATGGGGCTGGACGCCGGGCTGCGCTTCTGGCAGGTGCAGCTCCTCGCCGCGCTGACCCTCTTCGTCTCCAACGCTCTGCCCAACGTGGCGGGCATGGGGTCGGTGGAGACGGCCTTTCTGCTGGTGTACGGCAGCTTCCTCCCCGATGCTGCGTCCATGAGCCTGCTGATGTTCTACCGGCTGGCCAGCTATTACGCCACCTTCGCCGCCAGCGCCGTCGGCTTCGGACTGGCGCAGCGGAGGCTGAACCGCAGCTGACGTTGTGAAAGTTTTATTTCATTTTAGTAACAGTTATCACCTTGTTGTGCATTCTGCGCATAGATCTCTTGATTTTTTCAGCGAAATGAGGACGGCAGCACCCAGAGCTTCGAGACCCTGCACTACGAGACCACTCCCATCTCCCTGAAGAGCGTGGACGCAGCCGCAGGCGCTACCCCCATCGCATTCGCTGCTCCTGAGCAGTAAAGATCATCCCATAACAAAGAAAACGGCAGGTGCGACGCACCTGCCGTTTTGTTATTTTATCAAATATCAGCCCTTCAGGGGGACGAAGCCCACGAGGTCCTTCACGACCTCGCCGCCGATGATGAGGCCCGCGACCGACGGCACAAAGGCGTTGGAGCCGGGGACGGAGCGGCGGATGGTACACTTGCGCTGGGTGCCCGGAGGGCAGATGCAGTGTTGCTTGCAGCTGATGGAATCGTCCTCGATGGGGGTCATGGCAGGCTCTTTGGAGTAGACGACCTTCAGGTGCTTGATGCGCCGCTTGCGGCACTCGGTGCGCATGACCTTGGCCAGCGGACAGACGGAGGTCTTGTAGATGTCCGTGACCTCGAAGCGGGTGGGGTCCATCTTGTTGCCTGCACCCATGGAGCAGATGATGGGCACACCGGCCTCCTTGCACTTCATGACCAGAGCGAGCTTGCCGGTGACAGTGTCGATGGCGTCCACAACGTAGTCGAACTGGGTAAAGTCGAAGCTGTCCTGCGTCTCGGGGCCGAAGAAGGTCTTGTAGGTCGTGACCTTGATGTCGGGGTCGATGTCGTGGACCCGCTCTTCCGCCACATCCACCTTATATTTGCCCACGGTCTTGCGGGTGGCGATGATCTGGCGGTTCAGGTTGGTCAGACAGACCTTGTCATCGTCGATGAGGTCGAGGGCACCCACGCCGCTGCGGGCCAGCGCCTCCACGGTATAGCCGCCCACGCCGCCCACGCCGAACACGGCCACGCGGGAATTGTGCAGCTTGGTCATTGCCTCCGCGCCCAGCAGCATCTGGGTGCGGGAATACTGGTCTTGCATATACGTTCTCCTTTAGGTTCTACTTTCAACATTCACGGGCTTGCCCTCTCCGTCTTTGCTTCGCAAATCCACCTCTCCCAAAGGGAGAGGCAGGGCCTGACGGTCAGGCTTCAGGCTCTCCCTTTGGGAGAGCTGGCGCGAAGCGCCTGAGAGGGCTAGGCCGCTCTCCTTATCCCTTCGCCACCCGCACGATGGTCCCTCCGCCGAGGACGGTATCCCCCTGATACAGCACGACGGCCTGCCCGGGGGTGGGGGCGCGCTGGGGCTGGTCAAATTCCAGCCGGAAGCCGTCCGGCCCCGCCGGGTAGACGGTGGCGGGCTGCTCGACCTGATGGTAGCGGGTGCGGGCCGTCACCCGCAGCGGCCCGGTCAGCTCCGGGATGGCGATCCAGTTCACCTCGTTGGCGTAGACGATGGTATCGAACAGCTCCGCCTCCGGGCCGACGGTGACGGTGTTGGCCTGCATATCCTTGGCGCAGACGTAGACCGGCGCGCCCATGGCAAGGCCCAGCCCCTTCCGCTGGCCGATGGTGTACCGCACCGCGCCGCTGTGGGTGCCCACCTTTTTTCCGCTGACGTCGAGGAAATCGCCCGCCGGATAGTGTTTGCCGGTGAAGTCCTCCATAAAGCGGGCGTAGTCGCCATCGGGCACGAAGCAGATGTCCTGACTGTCGTGCTTGCGGGCGTTGACGAATCCCTGCTCCTCGGCGATGGCGCGCACCTCGCTCTTGTGCAGCCCGCCCAGCGGCAGACGGACGTGAGCCAGCTGCTCCTGCGTGAGGTTGTAAAGTACATAGCTCTGGTCCTTGCCCTCGTCCAGCCCCTTTTTCAGCAGCCAGCGGCCGGTGGCCTCGTCCTGCTCCACCCGGGCGTAGTGGCCCGTGACCACATAGTCCAGCCCGTGGGCCTCGGCCCAGCGGAGCAGGTGGTCGAACTTCATATACTTGTTGCAGTCGATGCAGGGATTAGGCGTGCCGCCGGCCTCGTAGACCCGGATGAACTTGTCGATGATCTTCTCCTGAAAATCGGCGGTGAAGTCCAGCACCTCGTAGGGGATGTCCATCGCATAGGCCACCTCGGCGGCGTCCTCGATGTCCCGCTCGGAGCAGCAGGTGTGCAGCCCCTCGGTGTCCACGGCCTCGTTGCGGGTGAGGCGCATAGTGATGCCGGTGCAGTCGAAGCCGTCCCGCTGCATGAGCCATGCCGCCACCGAGCTATCCACACCGCCGCTCATGGCGATGAGGGCACCGGGGCGGCGGGAAGTGTTCTGTGTTTCTGTCATTCTGTTCCTCTTTTTGTTATAACACACTAAAACAGTAGATATATACTACCGCAGCTTCTTTCTCTTGTCAAGACGCAGAAAATCCGGCCGCGAAGGCCAGAAGCTCCGTCTTCTCGTTGGGCAGACGGCCCGTGATGACCTCCTCCAGCAGCGCTTCCAGCACCCGCCGCAGGCCCGGCCCGGGCGCAGCGCCCGCCGCCATCAGGTCGCGGCCATTCACGGCCAGCTGGGAGATGCGGCAGCAGGCCCTCTGCGCCGTCAGCGCTTCGGCCTCGGCCCGCAGGGCATCGAACGATGCTTTTTCTTCCGGCGCGAGGGCCGTCCAGAGGGCCGTCAGCTGCTGCACAGTATGGAGGTCATATTTTCCCAGCAGACATTTGGCTTGCAAGCACAGATCACACTTATCCAGCGTGTCGGGAGTTTTCTCTCCACACTCACGCACCAGAACCGCCGCTCCGTCTATCCTGGCGTTCGAGCACTTCAGGCGTTTGAGCGCTTTCCTCGCCCCCGTCTCACCCAGCGGCAGCAGCAGCGCCGCCCAGCGGGCAGACACCTGCTCCGTCCCCGCCGGAAGAGCATCGATCCGCCTCCGGGCTTTTGTCAGTTCCTCCGGCGGCAGCTCGGGCAGGACGAAGGCCAGCACCTCCGGCTCAAGGTATGCCCCCGGCTGTGGTGCGGCCAGAAGCTTGTTCAGTTCCTCCTCGATGCGCTCTGTCGATACACAGTCGAGGTGGGCGGCCAGCTGCTTTGCCGCCGCCTCGGTGGCTTCGTCGATGGCAAAGCCGAACCGGGCCGCAAAGCGGTAGAGCCGCAGGATGCGCAGGGCGTCCTCCCCAAAGCGGCGCAGCGGCTCACCGACCGCCCGCACCACGCCCCGGGCAAGGTCTTCCCGCCCGCCGAAGGGGTCGCACAGGCCCTCCTCGGCGCTGTAGGCCATCGCGTTGATGGTAAAGTCCCGCCGGGCCAGATCCTCCCGGAGGTCAGGTACAAAGGCCACGCTGTCGGGGTGGCGGCCATCGGAATAGCGGCCCTCGGTGCGAAAGGTGGTGATCTCATACAGCTTTCCATCCCGCTTGACGGTGACGGTGCCGTGCTGCAAGCCGGTGGGGATGCACCGGTCTTCTCCGAACAGCTCCATCACCTGCCCGGGGCGGGCAGCAGTACAGAGGTCCCAGTCGTGGGGCGCAAGGCCCAGCAGGCTGTCCCGGACACAGCCGCCCACGGCGTAGGCCCCAAAGCCTGCCCGGTGCAGCGCATCCAGAAGGGCGGCGGCACCGGGTTCCAGAACGATGTTCATTCGCCTTCCTCCTCATACTGAAGCGCAATGCTCTTGCCGTCGAAGCCGCACTCCGCCGCCGGGAAGAGGCTCTGGGCCTGCGCAAGCTCCTCCTCCGGGTCGGTGATCATGGGCGAATAGTGGACGAGCCAGAGCCGTTTTGCACCGGCCTTTGCAGCGAGGGCCGCGCTCTGGCCAAAGGTGCTGTGGCCGTACTGCTTCGCCTGTGCGGCCTGCTCGGGCAGGGCGTAGGTGGCGTCGCAGAGCAGAAGGTCCACCCCCGCTGCGGCCTGTTCCAGTGCGGCGCAGGGAGCCGTGTCTCCCGAAAAGAGGAAGCTCAGACCCTGCCGGGCCGGGCCGAGGACCGATTCCGGCGCTGCTCTGCTGCCGTCGGCCAGCGCAACGCTCTGGCCCTGCTGAAGTGCCTTCCACTGCTGCACCGGCACCCCCAGCGCCCGGGCCTTCTCGGGCGAAAAGCGCCCGGCCCGGGGCAGGTCGAGGCGGTAGCCCTGACTCGTGACCCGGTGGCGGGTGGGGACAGGCGTCAGCTTTGCCCCCTGCGGCCAGCCGCCGAAGCGCTCCCGGAGCGCCGCCGGGGCATCCAGCACCTCGGGGCAGACCGGATAGGGCAGCGGCCCGGTCAGCACCCGCAGCGCGGCCCAGACCTCGCCGAGGCCTTTCGGGCCGTACAGCGCCAGCGGGCGGGTACGACCCTGACAGCCCAGCGTCTGCAGCAGCCCCGGCAGGCCGAAGATGTGGTCGCCGTGGTAGTGGGTCAGGCAGATGGCGTCCAGCTTCATCAGGTTGACCCCAGCCCGGCGGGCGGCGGTCTGGGTGCCCTCGCCGCAGTCGAGCAAAAGGCTGTGCCCTCCGCATTCGGCCACCGCCGCCGTAAGTGCGCGGTCGGGCAGGGGCATGGTGGCCGCCGTGCCCAGCAGTGTAATGGTCAGCATAAGTCTCTCCGTATCACAAAAATCTTGATGGCTATAGTGTACCACACTCTTCGTCCCGGCACAATCGCACACCGCCGCTCCAGCGGGCATAGGATGGGCCAAACGAGAAAGGGAGGGGTCTTGTATGCGGCGTCAGCGGCCCGGGCATCGTGTTCTATCGTTCCACCATCGGGGGCTTCTGCTCCTTCTGGCAGCAGCCGCGGCGGCCCTCTTTCTGCTCTACAGCTGCTCTCCCGGAGTGGTGTACAGCCCCCGGGGGCGGCTGGTGTTCATCCCCCTCGCGCAGGTTTCAGGTAGTAGTACGACTTCGCTTTCCGCCTCTCAAAATTTTTTCAGAAAAGGTATTGACTTCACTTTCGTGAGGTGATAAAATCCCACCAAACCAGTGAGAAAGCATAAGTACCACCGCAAAACTCACCAGTACAGAGAGCACCGGGGCAGCTGAGACCGGGCAGTGTGGGCGCGGATGAGAATGGGCTTTTGAGGGCAAACCGAACCGCATTTTTATGCGCAGTAGGGGCGACGGAGAGCGTCTCCGTGAACAAAGCCGGTATGTGTTGGCATATCACGAGTGGGCAGGGTCATTCCTGTCAAGATTGGGTGGCACCGCAGGAGTATTTTATCCGCTCTTGTCCCAATTCACGCAATGTGTTTTGGGACAGGAGCGGTTTTTATTTTTCCCTCTTGTCCCGCAAGCAAGGGCCGGCATATGCATCCGGCCCGGAAAGGACAAGCCTTATGAAGACCGAAGCGAACATCCCGTACAAGTTTTATCTGGAAGAATCGGAGCTGCCCACCGCATGGTACAATGTGCGGGCCGATATGAAAAACAAGCCCGCTCCCCTGCTGAACCCCGGCACCCTCAAGCCCATGACGGCCAAGGAGCTGGACGGCGTTTTCTGCGATGAGCTGGTACAGCAGGAACTGGACGACACCACGGCCTACATCCCCATCCCGGACGAGATCCGGGAATACTACCGGATGTACCGTCCGAGTCCTCTGTGCCGCGCCTACCGACTGGAAGAGGCCCTCGGCACCCCGGCGAAGATCTACTATAAATTCGAAGGCAACAACACCAGCGGCAGCCACAAGCTGAACAGCGCCATCGCGCAGGCTTACTACGCCAAGAAACAGGGCCTCAAGGGCGTGACCACCGAAACGGGCGCGGGCCAGTGGGGTACCGCCCTCTCCATGGCCTGCAGCTACTTCGGGCTGGACTGCAAGGTCTACATGGTCAAGGTGAGCTATGAGCAGAAACCCTTCCGCCGCGAGGTCATGCGCACCTACGGCGCATCGGTCACTCCCAGCCCCAGCATGACCACCAATGTGGGCCGCAAGATCCTTGCCGAGCACCCCGACACCACCGGCAGTCTCGGCTGTGCCATCAGCGAGGCCGTGGAAGTCGCCACCTCCACCCCCGGCTACCGCTATGTGCTGGGCAGTGTACTGAATCAGGTACTGCTCCACCAGAGCGTCATCGGCCTCGAGACCAAGACCGCCCTCGACAAGCTGGGCGTCAAGCCTGACATCATCATCGGCTGCGCCGGCGGCGGCAGCAACCTCGGCGGCCTCATCAGCCCCTTCATGGGCGAGAAGCTGCGGGGCGAGGCCGACTACCGCTTCATCGCCGTCGAGCCGGCCAGCTGTCCCAGCTTCACCCGCGGCAAATTTGTCTACGACTTCTGCGATACCGGCATGGTCTGCCCGCTGGCCAAGATGTACACCCTCGGCTCCGGCTTCATCCCCAGCCCCAACCACGCGGGCGGCCTGCGCTACCACGGCATGAGCAGCATCCTCAGCCAGCTCTACCACGACGGCCTGATGGAGGCCACCAGCGTGGAGCAGACCAGCGTCTTTGAGGCAGCAGAGCAGTTTGCCCGCATCGAGGGCATCCTGCCCGCCCCGGAGAGCAGCCACGCCATCCGCGTCGCCATTGACGAAGCTCTCAAGCGCAAGGAGACGGGCGAGGCAAAAACTATCGTCTTCGGCCTCACCGGCACCGGCTACTTCGACATGGTGGCCTACGAGAAGTTCCACGACGGCAAGATGACCGACTGCATCCCCACCGACGCCGACCTGCAGAAGGGCTTTGACGGCATCCCCCACTTCCCCGGCAACGAATAATCCCTGAAACATCCTCTCCCCTCACACCCCCGCGCGGCGCAAGCTGTGCGGGGGTGGTTTTATATAAAACGGAATGACTGCACACTGAGCCAGACGGTCATTCCGCAAACAGCAGGCCAGCCGCCCTGCAAGACACAGGGCGGCTGCCCGCTTCTATTATGCAATTCAGGAGAATGGAGGAGAAAATAGCATTTTCAGGGGGCTTGCTTCCGGGGGACGGAAGAAACGCCGGAGTTATTCGCCGCGGACGGCTGCGAAGCCTGCCTCGAGGTCAGCGATGATGTCGTCGATATGCTCGGTGCCGATGGACAGACGGATGGTGTTCTGGTAGATCTGCTGCTCGGCCAGCTCCGCGTCGGTCAGCTGGCTATGGGTGGTGGAGGCCGGGTGGATGACGAGGCTCTTGACGTCGGCCACGTTTGCCAGCAGGGAGAAGATCTTCAGGTTGTCGATGAACTTGAAGGCTTCCTCACGGCCGCCCTTGATGTTGAAGGTGAAGATGGAAGCGCCGCCGTTGGGGAAGTACTTCTCATACAGGGCGTGGTCGGGGTGTTCCGGCAGCGAGGGGTGGTTGACCTTCTCGACCTGCGGATGGTTGGCAAGGAATTCCACGACCTTCTTGGTGTTCTCCACATGGCGCTCGATGCGCAGGCTCAGGGTCTCGGTGCCCTGCAGCAGCAGGAAAGCGTTGAAGGGAGAGATGGTAGCGCCGGTATCACGCAGCAGGATGGCGCGGATGTAGGTGACAAAGGCGGCAGGGCCGGCGGCGTCCGCAAAGGACACGCCGTGGTAGCTGGGGTTGGGGGCAGCGATGTTGCCGTACTTGCCGCTGGCCTTCCAGTCAAACTTGCCGCTGTCCACGATGATGCCGCCCAGCGTGGTGCCGTGGCCGCCGATGAACTTGGTGGCCGAGTGGACGACGATGTCCGCGCCGTGCTCGATGGGACGGATGAGGTACGGGGTGCCGAAGGTGTTATCAATGACCAGCGGCAGGCCGTGCTTGTGGGCGATGGCCGCGATGGCGTCGATGTCGGGGATGTCACTGTTGGGGTTGCCCAGAGTCTCGAGGTAGACAGCCTTGGTGTTGGGCTGGATCGCATTCTCGACCTCTTTCAGGTCATGTGCATCCACGAAGGTGGTGGTGACGCCGAACTGGGTCAGGGTGTGCTCCAGCAGGTTGTAGCTGCCGCCATAGATGGTCTTCTGGGCCACGATGTGGTCGCCGGCCTGCGCCAGCGCCTCGATGGTGTAGGTGATGGCCGCCGCGCCGGAAGCGGTGGCCAGAGCAGCGACGCCGCCCTCGAGCGCCGCGATGCGCTTCTCGAACACGTCCTGCGTGGAGTTGGTCAGACGGCCATAGATGTTTCCGGCGTCGGCCAGACCGAAGCGGTCAGCGGCGTGCTGGCTGTTGCGGAAGACGTAGGAGGTGGTCTGGTAGATGGGGACGGCGCGGGAATCGGTGGCGGGGTCGGCCTGCTCCTGACCAACATGGAGCTGCAGAGTCTCAAACTTATAATCAGACATAGTATTTTCCCTCTCTATTTGTACTCAAAGTATTATTTTAACTCATAAAAATACCCGGCAGCGTGGGAGTTCTCACCTTTCGTCTGCCGGGCAAAGAAATCGTTCTCCACTCAGAACCTTTTGTCTGTCTTGGGCGTCACATTCGCTCGCGCATTCGCGGCATAGAGGGCACCGTACAGCTTTGGCTCAGAGTTTCTTTCTCAGCCCGGGCGCTGTACATTCGCCCACAGCGGAAGTTGGCGTGCAGAAGATTTTTCCAGATCAGCGTCATTTGAGTACCCTCCTTTCTGAATTTCCACTCAACCTACAAGGCGTGTAGTTTTGTTGCTTGCATTATATCCTCCTATACCCACATTGTCAATAGGTTTTATCCGATTTCCTTTCAAAAAGTTTTAAAAAGTCATTCTTTTTCGAAAAATGCAAAAAGATTGCATTTTGGTCTTGCATTTCACTCAGAATGCGTGTATACTCTTTCCTGCGCCTAAAATGCAATCAGGTTGCAATTTAGGCAACTAAAGCAAATTTTCGGCGGAACACACCTTCCCCATACTTTATCATCAATCACGAGGTATCACGATGGAACTTTTTCTGGATGTACTGGCCGAGTCTCTGGTGGACACCGCCAAGATGCTCCCCTTCCTGTTTTTAGCCTATCTCTTTATTGAATATGTGGAGACCCGCCACGGCGAGCGCATCGAGACTCTGCTGGCCGGCGGCGGACGCTGGGGCGCTGTCCCGGGGGCCGTTCTGGGCTGCGTGCCCCAGTGCGGCTTCTCGGCCATCGCATCCAACTTCTACGCCTCCCGCGTCATCACGCTGGGCACGCTGATGGCCGTCTATCTTGCTACCAGCGACGAGGCCATCCCCCTGCTGGTGTCCATGCCCGCCTACTGGGACAAGCTGGCTCTGCTGATGGTCATTAAGGTCGTCTACGCCATCTTTGTGGGCTTTATGCTGGACTTCGTCCTCCGCAAGGCCCTGCCCCGCAGCCTGCGGGGCGGCTACACCGGCCACGCCGATGAGGTAGACTGCCACGAGGAGCACAGCGATGAGCAGGGCCAGCCCCAGCCCATCTGGAAGGCCGCGCTCCGCCACACCCTCGAGATCTTCGTCTTTATCTTCGCCTTCAGCCTTGTGTTCGGCCTCATCGTCGAGGGCGTGGGCGAGGACGTCTTTGCCGCCGTGCTGGGCCGGATGGGCTTTTTCCAGCCGGTGATGGCCGCGCTGGTGGGTCTCGTGCCCAACTGCGCCGCCAGCGTCCTCCTGACCCAGCTCTATGTCGAGGGTGCGCTCCGCTTCTCGAGCCTCGTTGCCGGTCTGTGCACCGGCGCAGGCGTGGGCCTCGCTGTGCTGTGGCGGGCGAACCCCTCGTGGAAGCAGAACCTCTTCATCACCGGTCTGACGTGGGCCTGCGGCGCAGCTGTGGGCGTGGGCATCCAGATCGTGGTCGCGTTTATCGTCTGAGCTTTCTATTTTTCAGCATCCGCATTTCTTCTCTGAACGGGGGAGTGCGGATGTTTTCTTTTATCGTGAAAAAAAGCCTTTCTCTTCACAGCCTTGCCCTCTCTGTCTTTGCTTCGCATTGCCACAGCCCGGGTTGCGGCACCCAGCATCCGCTTCGTGCTCTGAAAGGCACTTGCGTCTTGCTGGCCGCGGCCCCAACAGCTCTTTCCTGTTTCCGCCACTGGCGGCGGTCAGAGCTGTTGCTCCCAAAGGGAGAGGCTTTTAACGGCATATTCTTGAGACAAATCCCCCATTTTGTGATATACTCAGCTCATACAGAAGTATAGTAAGGAGAACACCATGCAGTATAAGATCCTCGCAAGCGATTATGACAACACCCTCGTCCCCTTCGGTGAGAGCCAGCCCCGCCCGGCGGTAGTCAAGGCCGTGAAGAAACTTCAGGCCTCCGGGGGAAAGTTCGTGCTGAGCACCGGCCGGGCATGGTCTGCCATCAACCGGAAAGGCCAGCTGGGCGGCATCCGGTTCGACTACGCCATCACCTGCAACGGTGCCTGTGTCGTGGACCGAAACGGCACCATCGTCGCCGAGCATCCCATGACCAACGAGGAGATGTACGCGCTGGTGGATTTCTGCGAGGATTACAACTATCCGCTGCAATTCAATTTCCGGGACGCATACTATGCTTACTGCGAGTATGAGACGCTCCGCAGCTGTTACACCCAGATGAACAGCGTCGGTCTGGACTGCGTGGACGGCGAAGACCAGGACCGCCACCTCATCGATATGCCCCACGCGGCGTTCTGCCTCTTCCCCGAGGGGGCGCTGGAGCGGTTCCACGAAAAGTACGGCCACCTCGGCCTTCACTTCATGCAGACGGGCGGCCAGCTGCCCGACGGCTCCCACTTCTATGACATCGTGCGGGGTGGGATCGACAAGGGCGCGGGCCTCGCAGACCTCTGCGAGAAGATGGGCCTCTCCCTCGCCGAGGCCGTGGCGGCGGGCGACTCCGCCAATGACGTGGAGATGCTGAAGGCCGCCGGCCTCGGCTGCTGTATGTCCAACGGCACCGACGACGCCAAAGCCGCCGCCGACCGCATCATCGGCGATGTGCGGGAGGACGGTCTTTCCGCCCTCATCGAAGAGCTGTGGTTCGACGGCCCGAGGGCAGAGCCGTCCAGCCGCAACCTCGGCTCTGCGTGGGAGACGATGGAACGATGAGCTTCGCACCGGTCTATTCCGAGAGCAGCCGCGCCCTCATCCTCGGCACATGGCCCAGCCCCAAGAGCCGGGAGATGGCCTTCTATTACGGCCACCCACAGAACCGCTTCTGGCCCATGATGGCCGCCCTCACCGGCGAGCCTGTCCCCGCCCGGGAGGACATCGAGGCCAAAAAGGGCCTCATCCTCCGCCACGGCCTCGCCCTCTGGGACACGCTGGAAAGCTGCACCATCACCGGCGCGTCGGATGCCTCCATCCGGGATGTCGTGCCCAACGACATTGCCTCTCTCTTAGCCAAAGCGCCCATCGAGGCGGTGTTCTGCAACGGGGCCACGGCCCACCGCATCTATACAAAGTATCTGCTGCCGGTGTCCGGCATCCCGGCGGTCAAGTTGCCCAGCACCAGCCCCGCCAACGCCGCCTGCCGCCCCGAAAAGCTGCGGGAGGTCTGGGGCGCGGCCCTCAAAGATTATATAACCGTTTCGAACCTGTAAATTATTCATGAAACGCTTGCGTTTTATGGAGAAAAGGATTTATTATGGAAGAGTACAAGGGGCAGCCGGCCCCTTCGGGAAAGGAGAACCCCCATGAGCAAAGTGATCCGCACCACAAAACCCAGCGTCCTGCCGTGGTATGCGGCGGCGCTGGTGTTCGCGGTGCTGTGTGCCGTGCTGCCGGTCTATAAGCTGTGGGCACTGCTGGTGGCGCTGGGCTGCGCTGGCGCGGCCTTTGGTGCGGCCCAGAAAATCTGCCCGCCCCGGGTGGTGGAGCACGAAGTGCCCTTCCACACCGGCAGCGGCGATGTGGACGAGATGCTGGCCGACATCCAGCAGAAGCTGGACGCCCTCCACGCACTGAACGAGGCTCTGCCCGACCCGGAGCTTTCCGCCGCCATGACCCGGATGGAAAAGGCGGGCCGCTCCATCGTGGAGACGGTGGAGACCAGCCCCGCCAAGGCCAAGCAGGTGCGCCGCTTTGCGAACTACTACCTGCCCGACGCGGTGAACATCCTCGAGCAGTACGCCAGACTCGCCCGTCAGGGCGTGCGGGGCGAAAACGCCGCCGCCATCCGGTCGGAGGTGGAGCACAACGCGGCCTCCATCGCCACCGCATTCGAGAACCAGCTGGATGCGCTGTATGCCGCCGAGAGCATGGATCTCTCGGCAGACCTGACAGTATTGCAGAATATGCTCAAAGGACAAGGGCTGAGTTGAGGCCAAACCTCTCCGTCATCGCTGCGCGATGCCACCTCCCCTATCGAGGGGAGGCCTTGGCATACCGGAAAGTTTCCCTCTTCGCCAGAGGCTCCCCTACAAGGGGCAACGGCGACGACCGCCGCCAGCGGCGGAAACAGGGAGTCGCCGTTGGGGCCGCGGCCAGCAGGATGCAAGCGACAGCGCAGCAGACGCTGGGAGCCGCAACCCGGCCTTGTCTGCGAAGCAGACTGAGAGGTTGTACAGAGCAGGGCCTTTGTTTGTGAATGCATCGTTTTATTGGAAAGGAAGGAATCCCCCATGGCTGACAACACGTTCAATTTCGATCTCGACGCACCCGCAGTCCCCACCCTGACCCTCGACCCGGTGGAAGCCCCTGCGGAAGAAAAGCAGCCGGAGCCTGTTGAGGCCCCCGCGCCCGAGCAGCAGGTCAGGCTGACCCCCGAGGAACAGGCGATGGTGGACTCCTTCGCCCAGAAGATCGACATCACCAACAGCCAGCAGGTGCTCCAGTACGGCTCTGCCTGCCAGAAGAAGATCGGCGACTTCTCGGAGGCAGCCCTTTCTAAGGTGTCCACCAAAGACCTCGGCGAGGTGGGCGGCATGATCACCGACCTCATCGGCGAGCTGAAGAGCTTCGACGCCGCCGAGGAGGAAAAGGGCATCCTCGGCTTCTTCAAGAAAAAGGGCAGTCAGCTCGACAGCATGAAGACCAAGTACAACAAGGCCGAGACGAATGTCGAGACCATCCAGTCTGCCCTCGAGAAGCATCAGGTGCAGCTGCTCAAGGACATCGCCATGCTGGATAAGATGTATGATCTGAACATGGCCTACTTCAAAGAGCTGAGTATGTATATCCTCGCCGGCAAGAAAAAGCTGGCCGATTTCCGCGCAAACGAGCTGCAGCAGGCCATGGATAAGGCCAAGGCCTCCGGCCAGCCCGAGGATGCGCAGAAAGCCCGCGACCTCGCCGACCAGTGCGAGCGGTTCGAGAAAAAGCTCTATGACCTCGAGCTGACCCGCACCATCAGCTTACAAATGGGTCCCCAGATCCGGCTTTTGCAGAACAACAACTCCATGATGGCCGAAAAGATCCAGTCCACCATCGTCAACACCATCCCCCTGTGGAAGAACCAAATGGTGCTGGCGCTGGGTCTGGCACACAGCCAGCAGGCCATGCAGGCCGAGCGCGCCGTCACCGACATGACCAACGAGCTGCTGAAGAAGAACGCCGACGCCCTCAAGATGGGCACCATCGAGACGGCCAAGGAGTCCCAGCGCGGCGTGGTGGACATCGAGACCCTGCAGCAGACCAACAAGAGCCTCATCGAGACGCTGGACGAGCTGAACAAGATCCAGCGCGAGGGCCGCGCAAAGCGTGCCGCCGCCGAGCAGGAGCTGACCCGCATCGAAGATGAGCTGAAACAGAAGATGATGGAGATCCGGAGCTGAAATGGCAAACGCAGATTTTTCCAGACAACCGAATACGACCGGCGGCTTTGACGCTTCCAGCTACCGTGCCGCAAAGCCTGCCGAGGAGGAAGTTCGGCTGACGCCCTTCCAGCAGAAGCTGGCCAACCTTGAAAAAGCTCTGCCCGCCGCGCTGGGCAGGCAGGCCGTGGCCGTCATCCTGAGCATCGTGGTGATGCTGGGGTGCTTTGTCGGCTTTGGCGGAGCGAAGGTCCGGGCCAAGTACGCTGCGGCCAAGGGCTGGTTCTCCACCGGCGTGGCCGCAGACAGCGGCTATACCCTGAATGAGGAATTGACCACACGGCTCAACACGGCCGCCAATATCATCACCACGGCGTCCAATACGCTGGGCGCTGACAGCGCCGAGGTGCAGACGGCTCAGGCCGCGCTGGACTCCTTTTCCGCCTGCCTCGGGGCGGTGCAGTCCGACGGCAAGACCCACGCACTGGACTCTCTGAGCGTTTATACCGGCGGCAGGATGCACATGCTCTACCAGTCGAACGAGGCGCTGGGCACGGCCATCGGCCAGCTCTACGCGAAACTGCAGGAGCAGGCCGCAGACCCCATGGAGATGGGCGCGGTGCAGGGGCAGTACAGCCAGTTCAACAGCGCCCAGACCATCCTCAGCAACCTGCATTATAACGACGCAGTCCAGAGCTATCAAAGCGACGTCGGCGGCTTCCCGGCCAATCTGCTGGGTAGGCTGTTCGGCGTACAGGAGGTGGAACTTTTCGCATGAAGACGATGAAAACGCTCTCCCGCCGGATGGCGGCCCTGTTCCTTGTTGTCGTGGTGAGCCTCACGGCGCTGGCCCCGGCAGCTTCTGCTGCCACCATCCAGCTGCCCAGCCTGCCGAAGGACAAGTGCGTCGTGGACGACGCCGGTGTCCTGAGCGACAGCACCACCACCGAGCTTGAGACCATCAACGCACAGCTCTCGGCCAGCTGTGACGGTGCACAGATCGGCGTACTGACCGTGGATTACACCGGCAGCGCCACCACCGAGGACTACGCCACAGCGGCCTTCAACGCTTGGGGCATCGGCAGCAAGAATAACGGCGTGCTCATCCTGCTGGTGATGCAGTCGGCCCAGTACGCCGACGGCGACTACTACCTGACCTACGGCGACGGCTTCCGCAGCACCATGCTGGCCGATCAGGCAAGCACCCTCGTGCAGACGATGGAGGACGACTTCGCCGCCAAGAAGTACGACGCCGCCGTCCTCACTTGCGCCACCAATGTGGCAAACACCATTGCGGAGGTCTATGGCGTCAGCCTGAACGGTGCCACCATTTCTCCCGACGGAAATGCAGTCCCGAACCCCAGCCATCCGGCACACGCCTCTTTGGGAAACATCATCGGAGGGCTTTTTGAGCTGCTGGCTTATATCATCGTGACCATCGCCCTCTTCTTTGTCTTCATCACCCCCCTCGGCCACTCCTTTGGCTGGTACTGGGGTCCCTTCGGCTGGTTCGGCGCACGGCGGCGCAGAGGCCCCCGTCCTCCGCGCGGCCCTTACGATGACTTCGGCCCCGGCGGCGGTTTCTACGGCGGCGGTCCCCGCGGCCCGAGAGGCCCGCGCGGGCCTCGGCCTCCCCGTGGAGGCGGTTTCGGGGACTTTGGCGGTATGGGCGGCGGCTCCGGTTTCGGCGGAGCTGGCCGCAGCGGCGGCAGCTTTGGCGGCATGGGCGGCGGCAGCAGCCACGGCGGCGGCGCAGGACGCGGACGCTGAACATTTTTTGATTTTGGATCGAGCCACCAGCGCGGCAGATGCGATCTCGTATCACATCTGCCGCGCTGGTGTTATTTTTTGCCTTTTCCTCCTCCGCTTTTCCATCCTCCCGAAACCATGTCTTCCGGAATCTTATGCAAGATAACTGATATATTTCAATACTTTCTTTAAAAAACTAGGGCATTTTTCATCTGCCGTTGAAATTTTGTGAGATCTTTACTATACTTTAGCCATCTTACGGAGCGCACCGCCTGCGAAGGGATGCGTCCTTCAACCCGCACGAAGTGTAAGGAGTATTGTATCATGAAAAAAATCACTCGCCGTCAGTTTCTCACCTCTGCCGGTGCGACCTCTGCCGCACTGCTCCTTTCCAGCCTGCCTCATGCAGCAGCCGCAGACGAGAATTGCCTGCGCAAGGTCACTCCTGCTGCTACCAACTCCAACGACCTGTCTTGGGACATGGCCGAAGAGATCCTGACCCACATTTCTGACCCCGTATTCCCTGCCTACACGGTCAATGTTCTGGACTACGGTGCCGTCCCCAACGACGGTAAACTGGACACCGCAGCCATCCAGCGCGCCATCGATGAGACCAGCGCCCACGGCGGCGGCACGGTCGTCATCCCTTCCGGTGTGTATGACGTCGGCGCCATCACCCTCAAGAGCAATGTCAACCTGCATCTGGAAAGCAAGGACACCATCCTGCGCTTCACCCGGGACATCACCCCGGCCAACTACCCGCTGGTGTTCGCCCACTACGAAGGCTCCAAGCTGTACAACTGGAGCCCGCTGATCTACGCCTATCAGCAGGAGAACATCGCTCTGACCGGCAAGGGTACCCTCGACGGTCAGGCTGACAAGAACAACTGGTGGAACTGGTCCCGTACCGTCAACCCGGACGGCACCATCACCAGACCCAGCAGCGCCGATGCCAAGCTGCTGCGCAAGATGACCGACAATGGCACCCCCGCAGAGGAGCGTATCTTCGGCGAAGGCCACTATCTGCGCCCCAACTTCTACCAGCCCATCGAGTGCACCAACGTCCTGGTCGAGGGCGTCACCATCGCCAACTCTCCCATGTGGGAGCTGAACCCCGTCCTCTGCACCAACTTCACCGCCCGCGGCGTCACCATCGACACCCACGGCTACAACAACGACGGCTGTGACCCCGAAAACTGCAACTACGTCCTGATCGAGAACTGCTTCTTCAACACCGGTGACGACTGCATCGCCGTCAAGGCCGGCCGCAACCGCGATGGCCGTGAGCTGGGCGAGGCCGGTCATCCCACCCAGAACCTCATCATCCGCAACAACACCTTCGCAGACGGCCACGGCGGCATCGCCTGCGGCAGCGAGATGAGCGGCGGCATCAAGAACCTGTTCGCAGACAACAACACCTTCGACAGCCCCACTCTGAACTACGCCCTGCGCTTCAAGACCAACGCAGAGCGCGGCGGCGCTGTGGAGAACATCTATCTGCGCAACTCCAAGGTCAAATCCGTCGGCAACGCCGTCGTCCACGCCACCATGCTGTACGATGTGGGCCGTGATGGTGATTATCTGCCTCAGTTCAAGAACATCACCATCGAGAACCTGACCAGCAGCGGCGGCGAGTACGGCATCTTCATGGAGGCCTTTGAGGAAGTTCCCATCACTGGTCTGGTGTTCCGCAATGTGAACATCTCCAACGTCGGCACCGACATCCGCGCTCTGAACTGGGAAGACCCCGTCATGGAGAACGTGACCATCAACGGCAAGACCTACCCCCGTCCCGTGGAGACCAAGATCCTCGGCGTTCCTGTCCCGGGCCAGCGCATTGAGGGCAGCTCCACCCTGCTGGGCGGCGAAGATACCGACCTGAGCAGCAAGTGGCTGATCTCGGACAGCGCCGACGGCGATTACCATTTCTTCCGCATCCGCCGCAGCTATGCGGTTCCCTCTTATCTGGCCGGAAAGTACATCAAGTTCGTCTCCACCGACCGGAGCGGCAATCAGGACGCCAGCATCCCCTACAAAGTGCTGCGGAGCGCCGAGATCGCCGGCACCACCAATGATGCCGAGCTGCTGCGCGCTGCCTCCAAGGGTTACATCGACGAGAACGACGCACTTGACTTGAACCGCCCCATCACCAAGCGCGAATGCGCCAAGATGCTGGGCAAGCTGTGGAATCTGACCGCCCCGTCTGCACCGGTCACGATCTCCGACGTTCCCGCAAGCGACCCGGATTACGGCGTCATCGCCGCTGTGGTCGAGGCTGGCATGATCGAGCTGAAAGACCCCACCAGCGCCATCGCACAGGGCACTCTGTACAACGCCGGTGTCACCAGCTCTGAAGGTGCAAAGCGCACCGCTTTCCTGCCCGATGCCACCATCGACCGCGACGAGATGGGCCACATCGCTCTGCTGTCCTGCGGCGTGCCTTACAACGAGACGCTGGGCACTCAGCCGAAGTTCGACGACGCCAGCCAGATCGAGTCCGTGTACAAGTCCAACGTGGGTGCCAGCGCCTACTTCGGCTTTGTCACCGCCAAGACCGGCAACAGCTACCTGCCCAAGGAAAAGACCCCTCTGGAAGATCTGATCCGCATCGTGGAGCGCATCTCCGATTTCAACAACAAATAATTTTTTCAGCCTCCTCCTAACTCCTCCCCGCCGGAAGCATCCCGCGTGCTCCCGGCGGGGAGTTTTGTATCCCTGCTGAAACGACGCACAAAAAGGGGCTGTTGCACAAGGATAAAACCCGGTGCAACAGCCCCTTTTTCTTGCTTTCTCAGCATGAATTGGTGTTCTAAAAATCAATATGCTTCATCCGGTTCGGTAGGTGCTGCGGTAATATCGCGGTAGAACGTGGCCCATGCAGCTTCCTCATAGGGGCGCACGAAGAAAAAACCAATGCTCAATGGGATTGCCAGCAGAAGAACAATGGAAATTGCCATCGCTTCCGAACCGGAGAAATTGTTTAGAAATAGGAAATAGCCGGCATACAGTGGCAGCGCACAGAGCAGCTCCCAGCCAATGAAGCTGAGATCCAGACAAAACAGCCGCCATTTGTTGCCGCCCATGATCCGTCGGGATTCTGTGATTGCTTCATTTGCGGTCAGCGAAGGATGCTCGGCCATGATGTAAGGTGTCATCGCATAGCTGTATATTTTCACGATTCCCGGAATCACCAACAGCAGCGACCAGAGGACGATGTACAGTCCCTGCAGGATCTTCATGCAGAAGCCATCCCACAGACGGTCTTTCTGCGAGAACAGATCCGAGAAGGCCGCATCCTTTCCATCCACAAGGTTCAGATTAAAACGAGCATATCCCAGCTGAACTGCACCGCCCACGATCAGTTGGAGGATTGCCCACAGGCCAATGCCGGCAAGCAGAACAGCAAGCAGCCGACCGCCGTTGGGCTGGGAGAACAGTTCAAAATGGATGTCCGTTCCCTGCTTGGAATTGGATGCGATGCTGTTGGAACTGCTCGAAATGGTAGCACCGAGCGCACTGGCGGCAATGCCTGTCAGAACAGCAGTTTTCCATTTTCCGCGCAGGGCATCGAGAGCGAGCATACGATAGTCGGCAGATACTTTCATAAAAGCAACCTCCTGTCTGAAAACGGCAAGGATGTGTGAAAAGGGAGATGATATGCCACTTTAATTTAGATACGTTTGAAGCGTTGAAAAAATTGCGACAGGAATGGAAAAAGCGGATGGTTCGATAGAATCTTTCGCTGATGACACCTTCAAGCGAAAATAACTCTGGCCTTTTTTTACTGAGCGGTCATCTTATTTGATGCAGGTAGCGCAGGGGCTGTAGCCTGCGGCCACAGCCTCGTCGTAGCTGGAGAAGAGGATCTGATTCTTCTCCGCCGGGAGATTCGGGCAGCTGGGCAGGTGGAACTTTTTGCTGTTCACGTTGCCGATGTAGGCCTGCTGGGCGGTGCTGGACGCCGCTGGGTCGGTGGGGTTCAGCTCGGCGTCGGTGGCATAGTGTTCGGTGGCCACCGTGTAGTTCTGTCCGTCGCTGGACACCGTGATGGTTCCCAGAAGGTCGGTGCGGTAGACGTCCACGCCAGCATCCCGCAGGATGCTCAGGGTCTCCTCGTGGGGGTGGCCGTATTTGTTGTTGACCCCGCAGGAGATGATGCCCATCTCGGGCAGGACGGCGTTCAGGAAAACATAGCTCGTAGAGGTGCTGGAACCGTGGTGGCCCACCTGCAAGACGTCCACCTTGAGGTTCGCGCCGCTGGCCACAAGGTCGCGCTCGGCGTCGGCCTCCATATCGCCTGTCAGCAGAAAGCTGGTCGCGCCGTAGTCGATGCGCAGGACGATGGAGGTGTCGTTGGTTTCCTCATACTGGGCCACCGGGCCAAGCATGGTCACGGTGGCGCTGCCCAGCGCCCACTGGGTGCCCACCGTGGGCACCTCGACTTGGAGGTTCTGCTGCTGGGTGTACTTGACGAAGTCCTTGAAGCACTTGGTGGAGGCCTCAGTCACGGGGCTGTAGACGTGGTAGGCCGGGAAGTAGGCCAGCGCAGCGGCCAGACCTCCCACATGGTCCTCGTGGGCGTGGGAGCAGAAGACGTATTCCAGCTGCTCGACCCCCTGACTCTGCAAGTAGGAGACGACCAGACTGCCGTCGTCCACATTGCCGCCGTCATAGAGCATGAACTGTCCGTCGCACTCCACCAAGACACTGAGGGCCTGCCCCACATCGATGAAGTGCATTTGGAAGGCGGCGTCCTGTCCGTCGGCCGGGACGGTCTGGGAGGCGGCAGGGTTCGGGATGAGGTCGGCGCTGCCGCCGGGGAGGGCGGAGGAGGTGTCACAGCCCACAAGGCCCAGCACAAGGGCCGCTGCAAGGGCCAGCGCCGCAAGCCGGCTCATGAGCTTTCGGGCGGTCACTTTTTCTTTTTTGAAGTTTTCCACGATGCGTTCTCTTTCTGTTGATTACTTTTCGGTTTGTGCGCCGGGGCAGAGTGGGGCGCAAAGCGTGCGCCGGGGCTGGGCTGGCGGCCCGCCGGATTGCGGCCCGCCGGGCTGCTGCCCTGCGGCTTCGCGTTTTTGCTGCCCTTGCCTCTGGGCCGGACGGTATAGGTGCCGTCGCCGTGGATGGTCACGTCGGCGGCCTCCGCTCTGCGGGCCGAGCGCTGGACGGCGATGCGGCCCGCAGCGGGCACCAGCAGGGGGATCAGATCCTCCCGGTGGGTCATCTTCAGTGCCTTGATGACCTTTTCCGCGTTGCGCGGCTCATAGTACTGGAGCAGGGCACGCTGCAGGGCCTTGCCCTCGGCGGTCTTTTCCACGAACACAGGCTTGAGGGTGTAGGGGTCGAGGCCGGTGTAGAACATGCAGGTGCTCACCGTGCCGGGGGTGGGATAGAAATCCTGCACCTGCTCGGGGCGCATATGGTTCTTATAAAGGTACTCTGCCAGATAGACGGCATCCTTGAGGGTGCTGCCCGGGTGGCTGGACATGAGGTAGGGCACGAGGTACTGCTTTTTGCCCGCCTTCTTGCTCAGCTCGTAGAACTTGTCCTTGAACTTGTTGAAGGTCTCGATGGGGGGCTTGCCCATGTAGGCGAGGGTGTTGGGGGCGCAGTGCTCGGGCGCGACCTTCAGCTGGCCGGAAACGTGGTACTCCACCAGCTCCTTGAAGAAGGTGTCGTCGGGGTCGGCCATCAGGTAGTCAAAGCGGATGCCGCTGCGGATAAAGACCTTCTTGACGCCGGGCAGCTCCCGGACGCGGCGGAGGATCTTCAGATAGTCGCTGTGGTCCACGATCATGTGAGAGCAGGTGGTGGGGGCAAGACAGTGCTTGCCGCCGCTGCACATACCGCGCAGCATCTGCTCCCGGCAGGACGGGAAGCGGAAGTTGGCCGTCGGGCCGCCGACGTCATGGATGTAGCCCTTGAAATCCGGCTCGTGGGTCATCCGCTCCGCCTCGGCCACGATGCTGTCGGCGCTGCGGCTGGTGACGCGCCGCCCCTGATGCAGCTGGATGGCGCAGAAGTTGCAGCCGCCGAAGCAGCCGCGATTCTGGATGATGGAGAACTGCACCTCGCGGATGGCGGGCACGCCGCCCATGGCCTCGTAGATGGGGTGGTAGCGGCGGGTGTAGGGCAGGGCGTAGACCTTATCCAGCTCCCAGCGGACGAGGGGCTTGGCGGGGATGTTCTGGACGAGGTACTTTTCGCTCTGCTTCTGGACGATGATATTGCCGCTGACGACATCCTGATTGTCCATCTGGATGCGGCAGGCCTTGGCGTAGGCCACCTTATCGGAGGCCACCTTCTTGAAGCCGGCACACTCCACATACCGCTCGGGCAGGTGGTCGAAGTCGGTCATGTAGCAGGTACCATCCACGTCGGTGATGCTCTCCACCGGCTCTCCTGCCGCCAGACGGCGGGCGATCGCCACGGTCTGGTGCTCGCCCATGCCGAAGCTGATGATGTCCGCACCCGAGTCCTCGGCGATGCTGGGCAGGACGGTGTCCAGCCAGTAGTCGTAATGGGCGAATCGGCGCAGCGAGGCCTCGAGGCCGCCCAGAATGACGGGCAGATCGGGGTAAGCCTGCTTTGCAAGTCTGGTGTAGACGGTGGCGCTGCGGTCGGGCCGTGCGCCGCCCTTGCCGCCGGGGGAGTACTCGTCCTCGGCGCGGGGGATCTTGGCGACCGAGTAATGGCTGACCATGCTGTCTACGTTGCCGCCGCCGATGAAGAAACCGTACTTCGGCTTGCCGAACCGCTTGAAGTCCTCGCAGTCGCTGTAGCGGGGCTGGGCCAGCACGCCCACCTTGTAGCCCTCGGCTTCCAGCAGGCGGCTGATGATGGCGGTGCCGAAACTGGGGTGGTCCACATAGGCGTCGCCGCCCACCACCACAAAGTCCAGCTGTTCCCACCCCCGGGCCTCCATGTCGGCCCGGCTGATGGGGAGAAATTCGGTGTAATGTTCCATAGTTATCCTTTATCTCTTTTGTTAAACAATACCTGCCCGGCACGCCAGCGGCTTTTCTAACAGGAAAGCTGGCAAAACTGGAAGGCTTTGACTGAGCGGTCATTCATCCGGCTGATTCATCTGCATCTCCAGCCACTGCTGGCGGCTGATGAGGACAGCACGGGGCTTCGCGCCCTCGTAAGGGCCGATGATGCCTTTTTCTTCCATTTCGTCCATGATGCGGGCGGCGCGGGCGTAGCCCAGCTTGCAGCGGCGCTGCAGAAGGCTCGTAGACGCCTGACCGGCGTCGATGACCACCTCCACAGCCTGCTTGAGCATCGGGTCGCTGCCGCCCTCCTCATCGGAGTCGGCAGAGCCGCTGCCCTTCTTGCCGTCCTGAATGGCGTGTTTTTCCATCGCCTCGATCATGGCCTCGTCGTACTGGACGGTGGCGCTCTTCTTGATGAAGTCCAGCACCCGGCTGATCTCCTCATCCCGCACAAAAGTGCCTTGGATGCGGGTGGGCTTGGGTGCGCCCACCGGCATAAAGAGCATATCACCCATACCCAGCAGCTTTTCGGCACCGGCACCGTCGAGGATGGTGCGGCTGTCCACCTGACTGGACACGGCGAAGGCGATGCGGCTGGGGATATTGGCTTTGATGAGGCCGGTGATGACGTCCACGCTGGGGCGCTGGGTGGCTACGATGAGGTGCATACCGGCCGCTCGGGCCTTCTGGGCGATGCGGCAGATGGAGTCCTCCACATCCTTGCCGACCACCATCATCAGATCGGCCAGCTCGTCGATGATGATGGCGATGTAGGGCATCTTCTCGAGGTTCGGGTCGTTGGCTGCCAGCTTGTTGAAGGATTTGATGTCGCGGACATTGTTCTCGGCAAAGAGGTGGTAGCGGCGCTCCATCTCCTGCACCGCGCCGCCCAGTGCGCCTGCCGCCTTGCGCGGCTCGGTGACGACGGGCATCAGCAGGTGGGGGATGCCGTTATACTCCGCCAGCTCGACCACCTTGGGGTCGATGAGCAGGAGCTTGACGTCCTCGGGGCTGGAACGGAAGAGCAGGCTCATGATGATGCTGTTGACACAGACCGATTTGCCGCTGCCGGTGCTGCCCGCGATGAGCAGATGGGGCATCTTGCACAGGTCGGCCACCTGCGCCACACCGGCGATGTCCTTGCCCAGCGCGATGCCCAGCGGCGAGGTCATCCGCAGGAAGCTCTGGCTCTCGAAGACGCTGCGGATGTAGACCGGCGTTTTCTTGTGGTTGGGCACCTCGATGCCCACGGCGGGCTTGCCGGGGATGGGGGCCTCCATACGGACATCGGCCACCGCGAGGTTCAGGGCGATGTCGTCCGCCAGCGAGGTGATGCGGCTGATCTTGACGCCCGCCATCGGCTGCACCTCATACCGTGTGACCGACGGGCCGCGGGAAATGTCCAGCACACGGGTGCGGACGCCGAAGCTCTCCAGCGTGTCCACCAGCTTCTGGGCGTTGGCCTTCAGCTCATCCTCCGCGCCGGGGTCGCCCTCGTCGGGAGCACGCTCGAACAGCTCGATGGAGGGGTACTGATACTGGAAGCTCTCTTCCGTCTCGGCCTCCTCTGCGGGGGCCTTCGCGGCCTGTTCCTCCGAGACAGCGGGCTTTTCCATGGCCGCCGCCACCAGCGTGTTGAGGTCTTTTTCCTCCACCGGTTCGCTGGTGATGCTGATCCAGCCGTCCTCATCCGGCTCCGAGCGGAAGGCCGCCGCATTCTCGGCACTGACCGGCTGCGGGGCAGCCTCCGGCGCAGGCGTCGGCTCATAGAGCGGGATGCCGAAGGAGAGCGGCGGTTCCGGAGTTTCGGTCTCTTCCACCGGAGCAGCGGGCGTCACGGTCGGCGCGGCAGGCGGTTCCGGCTGGGCCGCAAAGAAATCTTCGGCGGCGGTGTCCACCGCATCCGGCACGATGGGGGTCACGGTGGCGCGGATGGGTGCACGACGGAGCGGGTCCATCCCAAAGGTCCCGCCGGGGCCGAGGATGATCGGCTCGATGGGTTCGCTGCCGCCCTCGGTGACGGTCGTATGGTCCGGGCCGAGGTCGATGTCAAAGGGGGCGCGGGGCCGGGGCTTTTCCACCTGCACCGGGACAGGCTCGGGCTGAGACGGGGCAGGTTCGGCAGGCGCAGGTGCGGCCGGCCCGCCGCCCTGCATCATCTGATGGCCCCAGTGGAAAACGCCCGCCAGCCAGCCGGGAGGCTGGATGTGGAACGCCGGAGCCTCCGGCTCTTCTTCGCTGTAGTCCTCCTCGTCCTCGGGGAAGTCGTCGTCATACCCATCGTACTCCTCCGCTTCGGCCTCTTCTGCCGCGCGGGCCGCAAGGCGCTCGGCACGGCGGGCGGCGTTCTGCTCGTGGACCGCGAGGCCCTTTTCGTGGACGCTGCCGCCCACATTGCAGAGCCACTGCCAGCACTCGGCGGGGGTGATGTCAAAGATGTACAGGCTGGCGCAGGCCGCCAGCGCCGCCATGACCAAGTTGGCGGCAGGCCTGCCGCAGAGCAGCAGGAGCGTCCCGCCCAGCACAGCGCCCAGTGCGCCGCCCGAGAGCCATGCACTCATCCCATTCTGATAGCAGGCGGCGGTCATCTGCGCGGCGGTCTGGTCGGCGGAGATGTCCGAAAAGACGATGACCGTACCGCTGGCGAAGATGAGGCCCAGCATAAGCTTGGCGATGTGGGGCAGGAGATCTTCGCCCCGGGTGTAGAGGATGGCCAGATAGCACAGCGCCGCCCCCACCACAAAGCTTCCACAGCCGAACAGGCCGAACAGAACATCGTGCATCGTGCGCCATGCCGAGCTGCCCGGCACGAAGGCCAGCGCCATAAGCACCAGCCCTGCGAACAGGGTGACAAGCCCCGCTGGCATCCGGTCCTGCGACCGTTTTTTGCGGCGCGAGGCGCTGCCCCGCGCGGAAGTTCTGCGTTTTCTTTTTGCCATGATCCCTAAAACCCGTTCCTTATCCTATATATAGAAGCAGGGCGCGCCCGAGGCGGCTCTGTCGGTGACGATGGAAGAATCCCGATACTATTCGATTCTTTCATTGTACCACGGGAAAAGTCAAATGGCAATTTATTTCCCCTCGATTTCTCGGTAGAGCCACGCCAGCGCATCCGACAGCCCGCCCAGCTCGTCGATGAGCTTTTCCCGCACGGCTTTCCGGCCGTCCAGCACGGTACCCACATCCATGACCAGCTCGCCGGTGCGCATCATCAGCTCGGTGTACCGCTTTTCCGAGATGCCGCTGTGGGCCGCGACGAAGCCGGTGATCCGCTCCTGCATCTGCTCGAACCAGCGCATGGTCTGGGGCACGCCCAAGATCATCCCCGAGTGGCGGACGGGGTGGACCGTCATGGTGGCGGTGGGCACGATGAAACTCCGCTGGGCGCTGACGGCCAGCGGGATGCCGATGGAGTGGCCTCCGCCCAGCACCACCGCCGCACTGGGCTTCGAGATGCTGGCGATGAGTTCGGCCAGCGCAAGCCCTGCCTCCACATCTCCGCCCACGGTGTTGAGCAGCACCAGCAGCCCCTCGATGGCAGGGTCTTCCTGCACAGCCACCAGCTGGGGGATGACGTGCTCATACTTGGTGGTCTTCTGGCCCTGCGGAGCTTCCACATGGCCCTCCACCTGCCCGATGACAGTCAGACAGTGGATGGCGTGAGCGCCCCGGGTGCGGTAGATGCTGCCCATGTCCTCGATCTGCTCTTTTTCCAATCGCTGCTGCTCCACGGGGATATTTTTCTCTTCCTGTGCCATTCTCTGCGCCCTCCTTTTTGCTTCATTTCAGCTTGTCCGGCATTCCTGTCGGTTATGCTTCGGCAAAGATTTCTTTGCTTTTGCAAAAAATTGCGCCAAAGGATTTGACATTCTCGCTTCCCGATGTATACTTTATACTAGAGATAAGATTGTCAAATAAGTATCATTATTGTACGAAAAAGTACACATTTATTCCTTGCCGGAGCGCCCTGCCGCTGCGCACCTCTCCCCCGGCGATCCTGCGGACAAAAAGAAAGGAGAACTCCCTATGAATACTCCCGGCAAAGCTTCCCTGCCCGTCATCAAGCGCCTGCCCAAATACTATCGCTACCTGCGCACCCTGAAAAACGACGGCATCACCAGCATCTCGTCCCGCGAGCTGGCCGCCCAGATGGGCACCACCGCCTCGCAGGTGCGGCAGGACTTCAACTGCATCGGCGATGTGAATGGCCGTCAAGGCATCGGCTATTCGGTAGAGAACCTGCTGAACATCCTTGAGGACCTGCTCTTCGGCAACGGTGACCGTCTGACCACCATCCTCATCGGCTGCGGCCGTCTGGGCAAGGCCGTGAGCCGCTTTATCACCACCGACACCAACGGCTATAAGCTCATCGCCGCCTTCGACAACGCCCCCGACGAGGTTGGCAAGGAGATCAACGGCATCCAGATCCTCCACATCGATGAGCTGGAGACGTTCTGCGCCGAGCATCACCCCGAGGTGGCCGTCCTCTGTCTGCCCCGCAGCGGCGCAGAGGAGATCAGTGGCCGTCTGGTGGCGCTGGGGATCCAGGGCTTCTGGAACTTCTCCCACTACGACCTGTCAGTGTCCTACCCCGATGTCGTCGTGGAGAACGTCCATCTCGGCGACAGCCTGATGAGCCTCGGCTACCGGCTGCGCAATCAGGACTGAGCCATCTTACTGCAAAATGCCGACCCTCTCCGTCAGGCTCTGGCTGGGAGGGTCCTTTCATGAGGAGATTTTTTCGACATGGCAAAGCTTTATTTCCGTTACGGCGCAATGAACAGCGGCAAGAGCACCGCGCTGATGCAGGTGGCCCACAACTATGAGGAGCAGGGGATGCGGGTGTTCATCCTCAAACCGAAGGTGGACACCAAGGGCAGCGGCGACCTCGTGAGCCGTCTGGGCGTCCGCCGCCCCGCCGACCTGCTGGTGCCGCCGGATATGGACCTCGTGGAGGCCGTCCGGGCCGCCAGCAGCGAGGGCAAGCCTCTGGCCTGTGTGCTCTGCGACGAGAGCCAGTTCTTTACCGCCGCACAGGCCGAGCAGCTGTTCATGGTGACGGTGGATCTGAACATCCCGGTCATCTGCTACGGCCTGCGCTCCGACTTCTCCCTCAAGGGCTTCCCCGGCTCCACCCGTCTGCTGGAGCTGGCCCACACCATCGAGGAGATGAAGACCATCTGCGCCTGCGGCCGCAAGGCCACCTGCAACTGCCGCAAGGTCAACGGCCGCTTCGTCTTTGAGGGCGAGCAGGTGGCCATCGACCTTCAGAACGACGTTCAGTACGTCAGCATGTGCCCCCAGTGCTATTTCCGGGAGCGCCGCGCTTTCTATGCCGCCCGCCGATGATCGTTTTCCCTGATTTCATGCCGTCCGCACGCCGGGCGGCATTTTTTGTATCTTTTCTTCATCCGTGATATATCAGCCAAGGCCCGATTCGCACGTTTTTTGCGCTATTGATATATCAGTTCATGGCCGGAAGTTTCTGTCATCGTCGCTTTTGATGTATACAACGTCCATTCGGCAAAATATGACTTGGTTACAAAATTCTTGCAAATCCGGCCATTCTTTCCCTGTTGCATCCCAGTTTTCTATGCAAATCGTTGAAGTATACAAGTTGCACAGTTTTTGGCCTCAAGTTTATTCATTATGGCAATGACGTCAAAACCGTGCAAAAAATAAGCGCAATATTTGTTCGTTTTCCGCCGCTATCCCTACAATTTGCATCTTTCTTTTTCTTCTTGCCTTTGGTATCATATTTGTATACAACGGATGCTTTGCAGAGGCGTCCGTGCAAGCAGTTGTTTTTTTACATTAGGAGGAGAACGAAAATGAGCAAGGCAATTTCTCGTCGTGACTTTCTGAAGGTCTCCGGCGCTGTGGGCGCTGCCGGCCTTCTGGCCGCATGCGGCGGCTCTGGCAACGCTGGCTCTACCGCCACTTCTACTGCTGCTTCCGCAGCATCCGTGGCCGGCCTGTCTTCTGACCCCGTCACCCTGACCATGAGCTGGTGGGGCGGCGAGTCTCGTCACAACGCCTATCAGGAGGCCATCAAGGCTTTCATGGCCAAGAACAGCACCATCACCATCAACCCCACCTTCGCTGCATGGTCCGGCTGGGAGGATACCATGTCCACCAAGTTCGCAGGCGGCGTCGCTGAGGATGTCTGCCAGATCAACTGGAACTGGCTGTACAACTATTCTAAGAGCGGCCAGACCTTCATCGACCTGAACAGCGTCACGGATTACCTCGACCTGACCCAGTGGGATGAGGCCAAGCTGGCTGCCTGCAATGTGGCAAATGCTCAGCAGTGCGTGCCCGTCTCCATGACTGGCCGTATCTTCTACTGGAACAAGACCACCTTCGACAAGGCCGGCATCTCCTACCCCACTACTCTGGACGAGCTGATGGCTGCCGGCAAGACCTTCCAGGAGAAGCTGGGCGATGACTACTATCCCCTGCATCTGGGCGCATACGACCGTATGATCCTGATGGTCTTCTACCTTGAGTCCAAGTACGGCAAGGACTGGGCAGACCCCACCACCTCCACCCTGAACTACGACGCTGACCAGATCGCCGAGGGCATCGACTTCATCAAGAGCCTCGTCGATGGCCACGTCATCATGAGCCTGCCCACCTACTACGGCTCCAACGGCGATAACGCTGCTCACCAGTCCAACGAGTGGATCACCGGCAAGCTGGCTGGCTGCTTCGAGTGGGACTCCTCCGCTACCAAGTACGCTGACGCTCTGGACGAAGAGAACAAGGCTGGCTTCACCGTCGGCGACGAGATCAAGTTCGGCGATTACAACGGCGGCTTCTCCAAGGTCTCCATGGGTCTGGCCATCACCAAGACCTGCGCACACCCCGCAGAAGCAGCTACCCTCATCAACTTCCTGCTGAACGAGGAAGAGGGCGCTTCCATCATGGGTTCTGAGTGCGGCATCCCCGCTTCCAAGGCTGGTCTGGCTGCTGCTCAGGCTGCCGGCGCTGTCAAGGAGCTGGTCGCTGAGGCAAACGGCAAGGTCATGGCCTTCGTTTCCAACCAGCTCGACCCCCTGTTCGAGTCCAACGACCTGAAGGCTACCGGCACCGGCGTCTATCAGGAGGTCTTCGACTCTCTGGATTACGACAACGTCTCCGGCGCTGATCTGGTCGATACCCTGCTGGACGGCATGGACGCAGTCGGCTATACCGTCTAATTTCCGCCTCACAGACCTCTCGCGGCCCGCGCACGCGCGGTGTTCGTACGGGCCGCACCGCATAAAAGGGTCTTGCAAGGGGGCATCCTTTCCACCTACGGACGGATGCCCCTTTTTCGCAAGACAGCGATGACATTTTTTTGACAAAAGTATGTCCAAATGATTGCGGTGCACGAGAGATTATCCTTATAAAAGGAGGATTCCCGGATGAAAGAAAGCAAAGCGCCCTCTATCGGGCGTACCCCGGCCCAGAAGTTCATTGACAAATGGCAGGGCCTGTTCTATCTGATCCCTTGGATCATCGGCTTCGTCGTCTTCAAGGCCATCCCGTTCGGCCAGTCTCTGTACTACAGCTTTACGGATATGGACTTCTTCAACGGCATCCATCAGTACGGCATCATGAACTATGTGGACGCCTTCTCCACCCCCAAGATCACCAAGGCGCTCATCACCACCTTCAAGTACAGCTTCATCACGGTGCCCCTGAAGCTGGTGTTCGCACTGTTCATCGCCTACATCCTGAACTTCAAGATCGCCTGCGTGAACCTGTTCCGCACCGTCTACTACATTCCTTCCATCCTCGGCGGCTCTGTTGCCATCGCCGTGCTGTGGAAGGCGGTCTTCCGCGATGACGGTCTGGTCAACACTCTGATCCGTATCCTGACCTTCGGTCATTTTCAGGGCCCCTCTTGGCTGAGTGACCCCAGCTACGCACTGTGGATCATCTGCTTCCTGCGTATCTGGCAGTTCGGCTCCGCCATGGTGTTGTTCCTCGCCGCCCTGAAGGGCGTGCCCGCCGACCTGTACGAGGCTGCCACCATCGACGGCGCAGGCAAGTGGCGTCAGTTCTTCTCCATCACCGTTCCGATGATCACTCCCATTATCTTCTACAATCTGGTCACTCAGATCTGCCAGGCTTTCCAGGAGTTCAATGGCCCGTTCATCATCACCAACGGCGGTCCCCGCGGTTCCACCACCCTCATCTCCATTCTGGTCTACAACTACGCATTCAAGTCCAACCAGATGGGCATGGCTTCCGCACTGGCATGGATCATGTTCGTTATCGTCTGCATCCTGACGATCATCGCCTTCACCAGCCAGAAGAAGTGGGTCTACTACTCGGATGAAAGGTAAGGTGTGACAGTATGGGAATGAAAGCTTCTAACGCCATTGCGACGTTTTTCAAGTACTTTGTCCTGATCCTGGTGGGCCTCATCATGATCTATCCCCTGCTGTGGATGATCAGCGCCACCTTTAAGGACAACAGCGAGATCTTTGCAGGCATCGGCCTGTGGATCAAGAACCCCACTCTGGAGGGCTACAAGAACGCGCTGAACAACTTCGGCGGTTCCATCAACATCCTGCAGGCCATGCTGAACACTTACAGCTACGTCCTGCCCAAGGTCGTCTGCACCGTGGTCTCTGCCTGCATCGCAGCCTACGGCTTCGGCCGCTTCGATTTCCCGGGCCGGAAGATCCTGTTCAGCATCATGCTGGCCACCCTGTTCCTGCCTCAGGTCGTCCTGAACGTGCCTCAGTTCCTGCTGTACACCAAGTTCGGCTGGGTCAACAGCCCGTTCTATCTGGCCATCTGGGTCCACTGCGCATTCGCAACGGAGACCTACTTCGTCTACCAGCTGGTGCAGTTCATGCGCAACGTCCCCCGCGATCTGGACGAGGCTGCCGCCATCGACGGCTGCTCCTCCTTCCAGGCCCTGTACAAGGTCATCGTCCCGATGCTGATGCCCGCTCTGGTGTCCTGCGCACTGTTCCAGTTCATGTGGAGCTGCAACGACTTCATGGGTCCCCTGCTTTACGTCCAGACTCCTGCAAAGTACCCCATGTCCCTGTTCGTCAAGCTGTCCATGGACGGTGATACGGGCTTTGCTTGGAACCGTATTCTGGCCCTGTCCCTGATCTCCATCCTGCCGCAGCTCATCGTGTTCTTCTGCGCACAGGATCAGTTCGTCGAAGGTATCTCCGCTGGCGCGGTCAAAGGCTAAGCTGACGCCCCCGCTGCTCGGATAACTCCAGACAAACACGAATGCCCCCTGTGCCTCTTCCCGTAGAGAGGATGCAGGGGGCATTTCTAATGTCAAAGGCTCTCCCCTTGGGAGAGGCTTTTGAGGCTCGCTATTTCCTGCTCTTCCGATATTGCAGCGGCCCGACTCCCATCGTCTCCCGGAAAACGCGGCGGAAGTGGGCCG
This sequence comes from Faecalibacterium butyricigenerans, assembly GCF_020687345.1. Lineage (NCBI taxonomy): Bacteria > Bacillati > Bacillota > Clostridia > Eubacteriales > Oscillospiraceae > Faecalibacterium > Faecalibacterium butyricigenerans. The sequence continues at coordinate 40,308 of NZ_JAJEQL010000011.1, read as the reverse complement.
CAGAGGCAAAGCCGGTCTGCTCCGCCACGCTGCCGATGCTCAGCTCTGTCGTTTCCAGAAGCTTCTGGGCCGCCTCGATGCGGCGGGCGTTGATATAGTCCACGATGGACTGCCCCGTCACCCGCCGGAACAACCGGCTCAGGTAGTAGGGCGAGATGTAGAACCGCGCCGCCACCTCGGTGAGGGAGAACTTCTGCTGGTAGTTGGCCGCGAGATAGGCGCAGATCTGCTCCACCGTCTCGTTGCGGGGGCGGGCGTCGGCGGCGCTCTGTGCCCGGTGCTCCTGCTCCACATAGTGGAGCGTCAGCGCCAGATACAGCCCGCCCGGATACTCCGGCTCCCCCATTGCGCTCCGCATCATCTCCAGCAGCGTCCGCAGGCGGCTGGCCCACTGGACGCTGCCGTAAAGGGCCATCTGGCTGCCCGGCGCAAAGAGGCGGAGAAAATCTTCGCCGGTGGCGTTCTTCATCTCATGGAGCGCCGTCAGCGGAAACCCGCATCCCAGCATCTCGGGCAGGGCATGACCGGCCTGTGACACCACCCATGCCCCCGGCCCCAGCAGCAGCACACAGCCGGGGCTGACCAGCAGGGCTGTGTCCCCACACCGGACGGTACAGCTGCCGCCCGAAAACAGGATGATATGGCACGACTCCGCAGGCAGTTCGAGCTGCCCGCTGGTCATTCGGAGTGACCCCGCCGTGATCTTTGCATTGAGTTTTTCCCGTTCGGCCCGCATTGTCCTTCTCCCTTCTGCTTTGCCTGCCCGCTCCGGGCAGTGCTTCTATCTCTTCTATCCCCAGTGTACCATGCCCGCCCTCTGCGGGCAAGCCGCAAATCGACGCAAATAACTCAGGAGGCTGTAAAAATGAACCTGTCTCTCATCCGTTCCATGACCCGCAGCGCTGTCTTCGAGCTGGAAAACGGCAAGTGCTTCCGTCCGGAGCACCCCTTCACCGTGGCTCTGAACGGCAAGACCATTTATGAAAGCTGCAACACCAACGTCTTTTCCCTCTTCTCCCTGACCCCCTCCACCTCCTACACCGTGGAGGTGGACGCCGAGGGCGAACACCTGAAGCTGGACCTCACCACCGAGGCCGAGAGCTTCTTTGTGGATGCGTCCCGCTACGGCCTCGTCGCCGACGGCGAGACTGACAATACTGTCCGGCTGCAGGCCGCCCTCTCCACCTGCCCCAAGGGCGGCACGGTGTACGTCCCGGCTGGCCGCTACCGCACGTCCAGCCTCTTCATGAAGAGCTGCACCACCCTCTACCTTGAAAAGGGCGCTGTGCTGCTGGGCGACAACGACCGCACCCACTACCCCATCCTGCCCGGCGTCCTCCCCAGCGAAAACGAGGTGGACGAATATTACCTTACCGGCTGGGAGGGCAACCCTCTGAACAGCTTCGCGGGCCTGCTGAACATCACGCAGGTGCATGACGTCGTCGTCACCGGCGAAGGCACGCTGGACTGCGACGCCCAGAACGGCGACTGGTGGGTGAATCCCAAGGTCAAGCGCATCGCATGGCGTCCCCGCGCTGTGGCAATGGTGGACAGCGAGAACGTCTGCCTCCACGGCATCACGGTGCAGAACAGCTACTCGTGGACCATCCACCCCATCTTCGTCAAGCATCTTGACCTGCTGAACTTCAACATCAACAACCCCTACAACGCCCCCAACACCGACGGCATCGACCCCGAGAGCTGCGAGTACATCCGCATCATCGGCGTCAACATCCACGTCGGCGACGACTGCATCGCCATGAAGGCCAGCAAGGTCTTCCTCGGTATGAAGCTCAAGAAGAGCTGCGAGCACACCGTCATCCGCAACTGTCTGCTGGACAAGGGCCACGGCGGCATCGTCATCGGCAGCGAGATGAGCGGCGGCGTCAAGGACATGGTCGTCACCCAGTGCCTCATGGATCACACCGACCGCGGTCTGCGGGTCAAGACCCGCCGGGGCCGCGGCAACACCGCCGTCATCGACGGTCTGGTGTTCCGCAATGTGGAGATGCGGGGCGTCAAGGCCCCCTTCGTCATCAATATGTTCTACTTCTGCGACCCGGACGGCCATGGCCCCTACGTTCAGTGCCGCGAGGCCCTTCCGGTGGACGAGTATACCCCCAAGCTGGGCACCCTGACGATGGAGGACATCGTCGCCACCGACGCACAGTTCGCGGGCTGCTACTTCGACGGCCTGCCCGAGCAGCCCATCGAGGGCGTCTCCATGAAGAATGTCACCATCACCTTCGACCCAGACGCCAAGGAAGGTCAGGCTGCCATGGCTGACAACCGCCCCTATGTGAAGAAGCTGGCCATCTACGCCGAGAACGTGAAGAGCATCCAGCTGCACAACGTCAAGATCGAGGGCTACGAGGGCGAGCGTCTGCGCTTCGCCAACGTCGGCCATTTTGAGGAGGACTAACATCATGACACACGAAGAGATTCTGTCCATGCTGGGCGATTATGTGGACTACCTCATCGCCAATTCCAGCGCTGAGGCCCCCATGTGGAACATCGAGAAGGTGCGCAGCGGCAAGCCCAACAAGTGGAACTACATCGACGGCTGCATGATCACCGCCTGCCTGAGCCTCTACAAGACCACCGGCGACGAGAAGTATCTGAAGTTTTCCAAGGACTTCATCGACTTCTTCGTGCAGGAGGACGGCTCCATCAAGACCTACGACCCGAAGGAATACAACCTCGACAACGTGAATCAGGGCAAGAACCTGTTCACCCTCTACGACATCTTCGGGGACGAAAAATACCGCAAGGCCATCGACACCATCCGCAGCCAGCTGCTGACCCAGCCCCGCACCAAGGAGGGCAACTTCTGGCACAAGGACATCTACCCGTGGCAGGTCTGGCTGGACGGCACCTATATGGCCCAGCCCTTCTACATGGAATATGAGACCCGCTACAACAAGATGCAGGGCTGCATCGACAGCTACAAGCAGTTCATGAACATCAAAAAGCATATGCGGGACGAGAAGACCGGCCTGTACTACCACGGCTACGACGAGAGCCGCACGATGTACTGGGCCGACCCCGTCACCGGCTGCAGCCCCAACTTCTGGCTGCGGGCCATGGGCTGGTTCATGGTGGCGATGGTGGATGTGCTGGAGCGGATGGACGAGCAGCTCTACAACGAGTACCGCGGTATCATGGCCATGCTGAAGCAGACCATCGAGGACGTTCACCAGTTTCAGGACGAGGAGACCGGTATGTTCTGGCAGGTGATGGATCATCCCGGCGTCGAGGGCAACTACCTCGAGACCAGCGGCACAGCTCTCTTCGCTTATGCCGTGCTCAAGGGCGTGCGTCTGGGCTACCTGCCCAAGCGGATGGCTGCATGGGCCGAGAAGGCCTTCTACGGCACCTGCGACAAGTACCTCTCCAAGAACCCGGACGGCAGTTTGCAGCTGGGCGGCATCTGCCTCGTGGCAGGCCTCGGCGGCAAAGACCACCGCGACGGCTCGCTGGCCTACTATTTCAGTGAGCCTGTGGTCTGCAACGATGCCAAGGGCGTCGGCCCGCTGGTGCTGGCCTACACCGAGATGATAGCACGGAAGTAAGAAAGACCGTATCACGAAAAAAAGCGCCCCGGCTCCCTCACCGCACGAGGGAGCCGGGGCGCTTCTTGATGCAGAAAAGAGAAGCACAACGGGGCCTTTATCTCTTTCCGATATGGTTCACCAGATATTTCAGCATTTTCCGGACTTCCGGGTCTCCGAAATGAAAGACCCCAAACAAGGCGACGGATACGGCCTCGCAGAGGATGCCGGAACAAACAAATTTAAGGTAGCCATTGGCGATCGGCAGCCTGCTGTTCAGATAAGCGCAGAAGACGATCGAAACCGTCAATGCGACCCCGTCAACGATATTTTTGAGCCAATACTTCAGATAGTTCTCTTTGTCCGCCTGCAAGCACAATTTGAACACGACGTAGCTTCTCCCGAACCAGAACCACATCTGGCTCACGACCGTTCCCAGCAATACGCCTGCCAGTCCTATGGTTTTGGCGCCCAGTATCGATAATGTAATGTTCAATACGGCTGCAATGATCTCGTTGTCTCTGTCTTCTCTGAACAGTCCCGCCGCATTGATAAAATCAACATTTACGCTGTGCACAAAATGAATGTACAGATCCATTACAAGCAGCACCACCACCGAAGCGGGAAGGATATACTCCGCGCCGACCCACATGGCAATAAAGTCGTTGATCAGAACACAAAAAGGAACAACGATCATCATTGCGATCAGGACACGCATATGCAGTTTGCGGATGTTGCTTGTGCATTAAAAACGCAAACTACTATATTCTTTCTGCTTCGCGCCAAAGAAATGGAGGACCCTCAGCGGAGTTTCCGCATACAGTGTAAATCTTCCCGTTCCCGCAGGGACAAAGAGCTGATCGGTTTCCTGTATAAGGCCAGCGTATATCAATCTTCCAGCCTGCCGTGGTCGCAACCAAGCGAGAGATAGTACTCAATCTCCCCATCCAGCACAAGCTGTGCATACTCCAGCGGCTTATTGTACAGCAGCCAGTCCAGCTCTGCCCGCTGTGCCGGGGTGTTGCCGTATTCGTCCTCCACGGCGATGCAGTCAATGGCAACGGTGGTGCCATCGGCGAACCGGGCTTCCACCCGGTTGGTATCCATGTTGTAGCGGCAGGAAAGCAGTTTGTTCATAAGATAACCTCCATGTTTTTCACATTTACTTCTTCTGCGGTGGAAAGTTCCGGCTGTCCGTTTGCAAATACATAAAGCCACTTCTTGACGCAGCCCTTTGCAGGTCTACATCCATCCACCACACGCTCCAATTTTACGCTAAACGCGAACAACGCTCTTTTTGCTCTGCACAAAATCCTGCATCGTTTGGCGTAAAATTGGCGTATGGTGTAGTTTTCGCCGGAAATTCTCCAAAAGAAAAAGCCTGAAACTTCTCGTACCATCAAGAAGTTTCAGGCTTTGTTTCGCTCAAATTGGAAATTTACTGCTCAATCGGCTTCATCGTGGGGACAGGTCAAGGAAGGCTCACAAATGGCTTTATTTCCCTTTACAAGCCTATCCATGCGGTTTCCTTTTTCCTGCTCCCGTACGTCACCCTACGCAACTCTCCACAACTTACCGGCAATTTGGTGTAAAAGTGGTGTAGTAGTTGGTGTAGTGGATTTCAGACCGAAATGCCCAATTTGCCGTTCAGATTTGCAAAGGAATGGGCTTTGGCTTCCTTGGTGGCTTCCGCGTAAATCTCCATCGTGGTGCTGATGTCCTTGTGACCCATGATGTCCTGAATGATCTTCAGGTTGGTCTCATTTTCGCACAGCCGGGTGCAGAACGTGTGCCGGAGATTATGGCAGGAGAAAGGCGGCAGCAGCTGCGGTTCCCGCTTTTCCTTTTCGGCCTTTTCCAGCTCGGCTTCGTTGTAGGCCACACTGATGCGCTTGATGGCGCGGTTGACCGTCTGCGGATTCTGCGGCTGGCCGAAGCGGTTCAGGAATACGAAGTCCGAGATTCCGTCGATTTCGTATTCGCATACCAGTTCCAGCTCCTGCTGGTTGGTGCGTTCCTGCTCCAGCGCTTTCCGCACTTCGGGCAAGATTGGAATTGCCCGCTTACCGGCGGCAGTCTTGGGGGTGGACATGGTGAAATAGCAGCCACCGACCTCGTGGTCATGGTACACCAGATTGTGCTGGATGGTGATAAACCCACTCTCGAAGTCGATGTCACCCCAGCACAGGCCAACCGTTTCCGAGATGCGGCATCCGGTACCCAGCATGAAGGTGAACATCGGGAGCCAGTGCTGGAACTTCGGCGTTTTCTTGATGAAATTCAGAAACGCCTGCTGCTGGGGCAGGGTCAGAGCGTGTCGTTTGGGCGTTTCGTACTGGTGGGCGGCTTTAATGGCCGTCAGGACACCATCCGTGGGATTCACACGGATGTACTCATCGTCCACCGCCACCGCAAAGACCTGATGGAGAACATTCTGGATGGTTTCCAGCGTGTTCAACGCCATCTTGCCATTGCGGACGATGCCATTGTAGTAGCTGCGGATATCCGACTTGCGAATGTCCTTGAGCTTCATCATGCCGATCTCATCCCGGACGAACCGATTGTACATATAAACGTAATTGGCGAAGGTATGCTCTTTCAAGCCCACCTTGTTCTTACGCCACAGTTCAAACAGGTCATTCAGGGTCAGGCTGCACTCCGGGATGCGGAGGCCATCTGCCAAGTCGTGCTGGATCTTCTCTTCCTTTTCGCGCAGCCCCTCCAAGGTTGCATCATAGATGGTATGGCGTTTTCCGTTTTTCGCAGTCCAACGGTACATATACAGCCCATCGCTCTTGCGGTAGACCTCGCCATCCTTCAAAACACGGCCTTTATTATCTTTACGTCTTTGCATATAAACTCTCCTTTTCATTCACAGAATGTTGAAAAGGAGCCTTACGCCATGAGTATACCATGACGCAAGACTCCCTGCAACATCAAACGGTCAATTTTTGAACCGCATCAGATCGAGAATGCCTTGTCCAGATATTCGTCCAGCTTACGGCGTTTGATCAGCCGTTTGGTTCCGTTCCAAAGGACGAACTTGCATTCATCGCTATCGGTCATTGACCGCAGTTTATTGATACCGATCCCAGAGTAAGCCGCCGCTTCCTCCAAGGTCAGATTACTCTTTTGCCAAATCGGAACTTGTCGGGACTTAGTCCCTCCATCTTGCTGACGCAAGACCGTTCCGTTGCTTAAAGTCCCCACTGGGGACTTCATTGCTTCGCAAACGCAAACTTCTTTCACTTGCACCTCCATATCCTTGTAACCGGGTGCCGGGGCAGAAAGTGCCAGCTTTCTGCTCCGAACTCTCCCGATGAGGTTCAGATTTCCGAGTGCCCCTCCTGTGTGCGGGGTTGTGCCGCTGGTTTGTTTTGTGCCTGTTCTGCCTGCAAGCGGTTCAGCAGTTGCAGAACGGAATCTCGTGCTTTCTCCTTGACCTGCTCCTTGCCCTTCTGCCGGACATCCGGTCTCAGGAGCTTCTCCTGCAAACGTGTGGCGGTGGTCTGCATGGTCTTGAGGAACTTGTCCAGCACGGTATCCAACCGGTGGGCGGCATATTCTCTCGTGGCCTGCGGAGCCTTACGCTCCGGGGACAGCACCCACTTCTTCGTGTCCTCGATCATCCGCATATCTTCCTTCCGGGTCTCGGTGCGTACCACGTCCGTCACGACCTCCACCGCCTTGTCGTAGGCCGCAGCCGAAACTTCATCGATCAGCGCTTCCATGTCGTTGACCTTGAGGGTCAGTTCGTCCAGCTTATTCTGCTGGGCGGCAAGCCGCTCCTTCTGCTTGGCAAGAATGAAATCCTGTTTTTCCAGATATTTGCGGTTGCCGTACTCCGCTTCTTCCTCTAATTCCAGCCCATGCCTTTTTGCAATCTCGAACAGCATTTTCCGACAGGCGGCATCGAAGGTGATTTTGCGGTTGTTGCGGCGGCTGAGGGGCTTGTCCGGGTCGGGCAGGTTGAAGCCCAACACTTCCAATGCCTTTTCCTGCTGGGGTGCCACCTCGCCGTACTTGTTCCCGCAGTCGAACACATGACGCTCGTGGATGTGGGGTGTGCTTTCGTCCAGATGCAGCGCCCAGTCCAGAACGTGAACGTGTTCGCCAAACTTAGTCTTGAACTCGTCAATGAACTCGGTGACGATGTTCAGCAAGTCCTCTGCCGAAGCGTGTTCATCCAGCGTTCCAAGTTGGTAGATGGTCTCTTCCGGACAGGTCTTGCGGCTGGACAGCAGGTCAGGAATGGAGCGGTTGCGCTCCGTGTGCCGGATCTTGGCGTTGCGTTCGTTCTGGCTTTCAACAAAGGCCGTGTAGTGGGTTTCGTAGAACTGCCGTTCCACATCCGAGAAAGTCGCAGCCAAATCATCCGGGTCTTGCGGGTCGAGAGCCGAACGGAAACCGTGAAAGCAGTCCCAGTAGATGTTGCCCTTGGCTCGTTCCGGGTCGATGTGCTCACTGTTAGCAAGGTTAAAACTGCGGTCATTGTGCTTTGGGTTATAGGTGCCGTGTGCTCCGGCTCGTCCATTGTGTCGTGTTAACTTCAGATAGACATCCCTCCGTTTCAACATCTTGGCAGGGAGAACGCAGCAGCGAAGCTGCTGAATCTGCCGCCGTTTTGCGCCAGATAATACCCAGTAGCATATGACGCACAGCATCATATCACTGGGGCAAAGGGCTGCACCCTCTGCACTCCTGCACCGGGCAAGCTGACAAGCAACGATTTGCGAATCCCTGCCCGCAGCTCGTCCGGCTTTTTCAGTGGGCCAAATTGACCAACTGATTTTGCCTGTTCCCAAAATGGTAACAGGCAGATAGACGGTCTGATAACGGCCATCCCACCCTGATTCCCATTTTGGGGAATTGGGTAGGAGCTGGTAAGTGCCGCTTTCCGGCACTTAACGCTATGGGGTTGGTTGGTGGTCGTTTTGACCACCAACCAAAGCCCCTTATATGGCGCGTTTTCGGTCAATCGCTGCGTACGTGCGTACAGAGAAAGCCGACTGCTGCGTACGCACGTACGCAGCAAAACACCCAAATTCTCCTTTATAGGGGGTCATACTCGCCAACTGTTGGGAGTAAGGTCGGGCTGCACAAGGGCTTCAATGCCGATAAAGCCCCGGACACGCCGCCCGGACGAATTGACGATGTTGTTGGTGGATTCCAGATTATACCTGCGCTGGTTGGCGATCAGCGCATCGCTGAACCCTCTGGCCTTGATCGCATTCAGGCTGTTCTCCTCGCACCACATCTTGTAGACCTCATACAGCTCTTTCGAGCTGGTGCAGGCATCCGCCTTCAGGCGGATGTAGCCCTCGGATTCGAGGAAATCAAACACATTGTTGTTGTCCCGCTTCACCAGTTCCCGGTTGCGCTTGGCACGGTCACTCTCGGTGAACTGGAAGCCATTCTTCACCAGCCGCTGCAAGCCCTCAAATGCCCACAGCAGGATGCCCTCGACCTCTGCCGCCATCTTCTCGGCAATGTCCGGGTCATCCACACGAGACAGGGGCTTATCCTTGGTGGTCAAGATGAGCTGACGACGATAGAAACCGTCCGAGCGGTCATACAATGCCTGCAAATCGCCATTGCTGAACGCCAGCAGGCGGGCGTACATCCAACCCTGATAGCTCTGCTTGCCCTTGCGCTCCAAGTCCATCTGCCCCTGTGCGGTCACGATGGACTTGACATAGTTGGTCTGGCGCAGGGCTTCCATCCGCATATCGTCGTCCACGCAGAGCAGGGTGTGCTCCAGGTCAGCACGGGCGAAGCGGTTCTCCGAGATCTTGCCGATGCTGCCATCCTTCATGTTGCAGCCGAACAGCCGGGACAGCACCACACCGATCTGCGACTTGCCCTCGCCGCCGTTGCCCTTGATGACCATCATGCGCTGGCCCTTATTGCTGGGAATCAGGCAGTAGCCGATGAACTCCTGCACGGTGGGGATGTCCTCCGGGTAGAGCAGGTCGGACAGAAACCGCAGCCAGTGGACGGGCTGGGCGGCTTTCGGGTCATACTTGACAGGCAGGCGGTTGCGCACGATCTCCGGCTTGCCCTCCTGAAAGGTACCGTCCAGATACAGGGTGCCGTTTGCCAGTGCGATGCGGTCGGTGACAGGCGGAAAGTCCTCCACCTGTGCCGCCAGTTTCAGCACGTCCACCACATTGGTGACCTTCTTGGCAAGGTTCGCCCCGACGTATTCACGCATCATCTCGAAGATCTCACACCGCAGGGGCATGGGGTCCACCATTCTGCCGTCCGGGGTGAAAAATGCGCCATTCGAGTAAAGCAGTTGGTGGATGCTCAGAAAATCGTCACAGAACAGGGATTCGTTGAAAAAACCTTTCTTGAACCATGCAGGGGTAAAATTACTCATAGGCATTCCGTCCTTTCTTGGCGTTACGGAAAAACGATGTGATCAAAATGATCACATCGTTTTACTCCGCAACTGGGAAATCAACGTCCTGCCGTTCTCCCTTCATGGATTTCCTGCCCCCTCTCGGCGGCGTTTTCCGGCTCTCCCACTGGGGGGGCATCGCCGGGTATCCCATGCAGACGGTCATGCGGTTTTCAAGGTGCAACGGGCAAAACGGCAACAAAAAAGCCGTCACAGAACAGACCAGCCCTGCCTTCGCTTTTTCTGGAAGGTCATGCTAGTCGGTTATGTAACGGCTGAAAGCCAAAATGTTCAGCCCCGCAGGGCCAGAACGAATATGTAAAAATATGTTATATTCAATTGTTGGGATAGATTACCACAAAAATCGAGCCGTGTCAACAAAAACTTTTGAGAACGCGTCACTTTCGGCAGCTTGCAAGAAAAGGCGAGGAAAACTTTGGCAAAAAGAGAGAGGGCTGGACGACGCCTACCCTCTTGACAAGGCAATAATAGTCAAAAAGTTTCGTACCCATCTTCATCCCGGTTTCGTCCCGGTTTGCAGAATGCCCTTGCAATCCGAAAGGAGCCGTGCTATAATGCCGCTGTAATTGAATCAGAAATCTTCAGGGCAGGGTGCGATTCCCTACCGGTGGTACAGCCCACGAGCCGTAAGGCATGATTCGGTGAAACTCCGAAGCCGACAGTACAGTCTGGATGAAAGAAGATACCAAGCGCAGAACCCGTACGGTCCTGCGCTTGTGGAGGCTGCTCTGGGATGCGTTTGCATTCTGGAGCTTTCTTTTTTGCACAAGGATCCCTTGTGTTTTTTCGGCTTGCCCTGAACGTTTTTGTTCAGGGCTTTTTCTTTTGGAGGCAACACGATGAACGACAAAGAGTATATGCGTCTGGCTTTGCAGCTTGCAAAAAAGGGTTGCGGATGGACATCTCCCAACCCGATGGTGGGTGCCGTGGTCGCAAAAGAGGGCAGGATCATCGGACAGGGCTGGCACCAGAGATACGGTCAGGCTCATGCGGAGCGCAATGCGCTGGCATCCTGCACCGAAGATCCGCAGGGAGCGACCCTGTATGTGACATTGGAGCCGTGCTGCCATTACGGAAAGCAGCCGCCCTGCGTGGATGCGATTCTGGACGCGGGCATTCACCGGGTGGTCGTGGGTTCTGCTGACCCGAATCCGCTGGTGGCTGGAAAAGGAATTGCAATCCTGCGCGCACACGGCATAGATGTGACCGAAAATGTTCTGCAAGAGGAATGCGATGCGCTGAACAAGGTGTTCTTCCACTATATCACCACAAAACGCCCTTTCGTTTCCATGAAATACGCCATGACGATGGATGGAAAAATCGCCACATACACAGGCGCTTCCAAATGGATCACCGGGGAAATTGCCCGGAATCATGTTCAACGGCAGCGACACCGATTCCGCGGCATTATGGTGGGAGTCGGAACCATCCTAGCAGATGACCCGCTGCTGACCTGCCGGATAGAGGGTGGCCGTGATCCCGTCCGGATCATCTGTGATACACATTTGCGGACACCACTGCAATCACAGGTGGTCATGACCGCCAAACAGGTTCCGACCATTCTTGCGACCTGCTGCGGCGACCCGGAGAAGCAGGCGGCATATCAACAGGCCGGGTGCCGGGTCCTTTGTCTGGAAGCGCATTGCGGTCATGTGAATCTTCTGCAACTGATGGAACAGCTGGGGCAGGAGCAGATCGACAGCATTCTGCTGGAAGGCGGCGGAACCTTGAACTGGTCTGCACTGGAAAGCGGCATCGTGCAGCAGGTACAGGCTTACATTGCCCCGAAGCTGTTCGGAGGAAGGGATGCCAAAGTACCCATTGAGGGTGCAGGTGTCCCGCTTCCGGATGCTGCATTCCGCCTGAAGAACAGCCGATTGGAACAGCTTGGCAAAGATTTCCTGATCGAAAGTGAGGTGGAGTACCCGTGTTTACCGGAATCGTGGAAGAAGTCGGAACAATAAAATCCATCAATCGGGGACAGCATTCCGCCGTACTGACTGTTCGTGCAAAAACGGTTCTGGAAGAAACCAGGATCGGCGACAGCATCTCCGTCAACGGCATCTGCCTGACCGTCAGGCAGCTCTTCCCGGATAGCTTTGCTGCGGATGTCATGCACGAGACCTTGAACCGCTCTGCACTTGCACAGCTCACCGTTGGAAGTGCTGTCAATCTGGAACGTGCCATGCCGGCCAACGGACGTTTTGGCGGACACATCGTAGCAGGCCATGTGGATGGTGTCGGACGCATTGCTAATATCCGAAAAGACGATACGGCTATCTGGTACACCATTCATGCAGATCCTGCGATTCTTCGCTATGTCGTTGAAAAAGGCTCTATCACAATAGACGGTATCAGCCTGACCGTGGCTGCGGTGGAACCTACGGGCTTTTCCGTGTCCACGATACCGCACACCGTCCGTCAGACGAACCTGAACCAACGGCACAAAGGGGATTTTGTCAATTTGGAAACCGATGTTGTTGGAAAATATATCGAGAGGCTGCTTCCATCAGAAACACCGAAGCAAAACACGCTCACAAAAGAAATGCTGCTGCGCTGCGGCTTTTAAGGAGAGTTTACGATGAACTTCAATACCATTCCCGAAGCTTTGCAAGACCTGAAGCAAGGAAAAATCATTCTGGTAACGGATGACCCCGACCGTGAAAACGAGGGGGACTTCATCTGTGCTGCCGAATTTGCCACCACCGAAAACATCAACTTTATGGCGACCCACGGCAAAGGTCTGATCTGTATGCCGATGTCCGAGGCTTTCGTCCAGAAGCTGCAATTTCCGCAGATGGTGCAGTATAACACCGACAACCATGAAACGGCATTTACGGTGTCCATCGACCACGTTTCTACTTCTACGGGCATTTCTGCCGCAGAGCGTTCCATTACGGCGATGGCTTGTGTGGACGATCACGCAAAAGCAGAAGATTTCCGCAGACCGGGCCATATGTTCCCCCTTCTGGCAAAAAAGAACGGTGTGTTGGAGCGCAACGGTCACACGGAAGCAACCGTTGACCTGTGCCGTCTGGCAGGGCTGAAAGAATGCGGCCTGTGCTGCGAGATCATGCGGGAGGATGGCACGATGATGCGCACCGCTGAACTGGCAAAGCTGGCAGAGCGTTTCCAGATCAAATTCATCACCATCCGTGATTTACAGGAGTACCGCAAGTGTCACGATAAACTGGTCGATCAGGTGACGGCAGTGAACCTGCCCACCAAGTATGGCACCTTCAGAGCTTATGGTTTTGTGAGCCGCCTGAACGGAGAGCATCACATTGCACTGGTAAAAGGTGACATTGGCGATGGAAAGGATATTCTGTGCCGCGTCCACTCGGAATGCCTGACAGGAGATACATTTGGCTCTTTGCGTTGTGACTGCGGCCAACAGCTGGCCGCTGCCATGACGCAGATCGAAAAAGAAGACCGGGGTATCCTGCTCTATATGCGGCAGGAAGGCCGGGGCATCGGTCTGATCAACAAGCTGCGTGCCTATGAACTTCAGGAGCAGGGCATGGATACGCTGGAAGCCAATCTCGCTCTTGGGTTCCATGGAGATGAACGGGAGTATTATCTCGGCGCACAGATCCTCCGGGAACTTGGCGTAAAAAGCCTGCGCCTGCTTACCAATAACCCGGACAAAGTATATCAGCTCTCCGAGTTTGGGCTGGAGATCTCCGAGCGCGTACCCATTCAGATGACGGCGACCCCGTATGACCTGTTTTACCTGAAAACGAAGCAGGCACGGATGGGGCATCTTCTGGAATATTAACAACGAAAGAGGTATTTAAAAATGAAAACATTTGAAGGCAAGCTGGTTTCTCAGAACATCAAGGTCGGTATCGTAGCTGCCCGCTTCAACGAATTTATCACGTCCAAACTTCTGAGCGGAGCAATGGATGGTCTGCTCCGGCACGATGTGCAGGACGCTGATGTTCATGTTGCATGGGTTCCGGGTGCTTTTGAGATCCCACTGGTTGCCTCTAAAATGGCAAAAAGCGGGAAGTATGATGCTGTGATCTGCCTTGGTGCCGTGATTCGCGGTTCTACCAGCCATTACGACTATGTGTGCAATGAGGTTTCCAAAGGCATTGCCACGGTCTCGCTGGAAAGCGGGGTTCCCGTCCTCTTTGGTGTACTGACCACCGAAAACATCGAACAGGCCATCGAGCGGGCAGGCACCAAAGCAGGTAATAAAGGCTATGACTGTGCAGTCAGTGCCATCGAGATGGTAAACCTGCTCCGGGAAATGGATACCGCCGCAGAGTAAAATACACGCAGGAGTTTGCCATGATCGTTATAAAGACCCGACAGCCTGACCCGGAATTAGAGCAGAAGATCCGGATGCTTCTGGAACGAGAGCACATCGAGGCAGAGCAAATATCCATTGATTCATGGGAGAAGTTGGTTCTTCCGGGGCTTACACTGGACGGAATGACCCACGAAGTGTCGTGCAACGGCAGAAAAGTCTCCCTTACACGACTGGAGTTCGATTTGCTGCTGATGCTTGCCTCCCACGAAGGACAAATCTTCTCAAAAGAAGAGCTTTTCCGTGCTGTGTGGGGACAAAACTGTGACGACACCTTAAAGGTCGTGGCAAATACCGTTTCCAATCTGCGAAAGAAGCTGGCCGGCTGCGGTAGCTTTATCCGCACTACCCACGGCGGCTATGCTTTTGTAAGCCAAAAGGAGAACGACCCGGCATGACCAGGATCTTATTTATTTGTCTCGGAAATATCTGCCGAAGCCCGATGGCGGAGTATGTGATGAAAGACCTTACGTCCAAGGCAGGACTATCCGAGCAATTTGAAATCGCATCAGCCGCCACCAGTGCATGGGAAATCGGAAATCCGGTCTATCCTCCTGCACGGCAGAAGCTGGCAGAACATGGCATCGACTGCAACGGCAAGACCGCCCGGCAGATGACCCGGCTGGATTATGCACGGTATGACCATCTGATTGGCATGGACGAAAGTAATCTGTGCGACATCCTGCGGCTTGTCGGCGGAGACCCACAGCATAAAGTCTCGCTGCTGATGGCGCATACGGATCATTCCCGTGAAGTGGCAGACCCATGGTTCACGGGAGATTTTGAAGCCACATGGCAGGATATACTGGAAGGATGCACGGCATTGCTTGAGGAACTGCGCTAAATTGGCGTAAATTTTGGCGTATGCCAAATCAGGAGTGTTTGACACTTGCCAACGACAAATTGATTTAACCACAGGAGAAGTTGCCTGTCAGCATAAAATCTCTATACGAAACAAAAAGCGGCAGCTACGTTGTTTTTCGCAACATAGCTGCCGTATCTTCGTTGGGAGTTCGGTGTACCTACTACACCAATCCACCTATTCACTTCTTACACCACACCGCTTTGTAAGGCTCCTTTTCGGGAAAACGTCCCAAAATTGGTGTAGTTGTGGTGTAGTACCGCAGATGTTGTTTGAAATTCGCTTAAAATTTCATCGTATCTGCGTTTTAATTTTGCATTTTACTGGTCAATCGGCTTCATCGTGGGGAACAGCAGCACATCACGGATGGAAGCGCTGTCGGTCAGCAGCATGACCAGACGGTCCACGCCGAAGCCAAGGCCGCCCGTGGGGGGCAGACCATACTCCAGCGCGTTGACGTAGTCGTAATCGACCTGCGCCTTGCAGTCCGGCTCGATGGCCTTGCGCTCGGCGACCTGACGCTCGAAGCGGCCCTTCTGGTCGATGGGGTCGTTCAGCTCGCTGAAGGCGTTGCCGTACTCGGTGCAGTCGATGAAGTACTCGAAGCGCTCGGTGAAGGCAGGGTCGCCCGGCTTGCGCTTGGCCAGCGGACTGATCTCGACGGGATAGTCGTAGATGAAGGTGGGCTGGATGAGCTTATCCTCAACGAAGGCGTCGAAGAACTCGGCCAGAATAGCGCCCTTGGTGGGCACCTCCGGCAGCTCCACATGGTGCTCCTTTGCGGAAGCGATGGCATCCTCATCGGTCTTCCAGTCGTTGAAATCCACGCCGGAATACTTCTTGACCGCCTCGATCATAGTCAGGCGCTCCCAGTGGCTCATGTCGATCTGCTTGCCCTGATAGGGGATGACCATGCTGCCGCAGATCTTCTGAGCCAGACGCTTGTACAGCTCTTCGACCAAGTCCATCATGCCGTGGAAGTCGGTGAAGGCCTGATACAGCTCGATGGTGGTGAACTCGGGGTTGTGCTTGGGGTCCATGCCCTCGTTGCGGAAGATGCGGCCCACCTCATAGACGCGGTCCATGCCGCCCACAATGAGGCGCTTCAGGTACAGCTCAGTCTCGATGCGGAGCACCATGTCCATGTTCAGGGTATTGTGGTGGGTGTAGAAGGGACGTGCGGATGCACCGATCTCAAACGGGGTCAGGATGGGGGTGTCCACTTCGAGGAAGCCCTTCTCGTCCAGATAAGCGCGGATCTCCTTCAGGATCTGGCTGCGCTTGACAAAGGTGTCCTTGACCTCGGGGTTTGCGATCAGGTCAACATAACGCTGACGATAACGGGTCTCGGTATCGGTCAGGCCGTGGAACTTCTCCGGCAGAGGACGCAGGCTCTTGGCCAGCAGGGTGATCTCCTCTGCGCGGGCACTCAGCTCGCCGGTCTTGGTGCGGAACACCTCGCCCTTGACGCCGATGATGTCGCCCACATCCAGCTTCTTGAATGCGGCGTATGCCTCATCGCCCAGCTCATCGCGGCGGACGTAGAGCTGGATGTCGCCCTTATCGTCGCGCAGGTGGGCAAAGCTTGCCTTGCCCATGACACGCTTGGACATCAGACGGCCGGCCAGAGCGACCTTCTTGCCGCTGTCGGTCTCGTTGGGCAGGTCCTTGAACTCTTCCTTCAGGTCGGCAGAGTAGGCATCCTGCGGGAACTTGGTCAGGGCAAAGGGGTCGCTGCCTGCGGCCTGCAGGTCTGCCAGCTTCTGGCGGCGCACCTGCACCTGCTCGCTCTCAGACAGGCCCTGTGCGGGGTTCTTCTTCTGTTCTTCCATGATTTCCTCCCGCTCGTGCTCAGTTTGCAGCATGGGTGATGCCCAGCACCTTGTAGTTGACGGTGTGGCCGGTGGGCAGCAGGACCTCGGCGACATCGCCGACAGCCTTCTCCAGCAGAGCATGGCCCACAGGGCTTTCGTCGCTGATCTTGCCGTTCAGGGGGTCAGCCTCGGTGCGGCCCACGATGTCGTACTCCTCGACCTCGTCCTCACCCTCCATCTGGATGGTGACATGGGTGCCGACGGAGACGCTCTCGACGCTCAGCTCGCTCTCGTCGATGACGACAGCGTTCTTGACCATCTGCTCCAGCTCGGTGATGCGGTTCTCCACCAGACCCTGCGTGTTCTTTGCCTCATCGTACTCGCTGTTCTCGGACAGGTCGCCGTGGCTGCGGGCTTCCTTGATCTCTTCTGCCAGCTCCTTGCGGCGGACCGTCTTGAGGTATTCCAGTTCCTCCTGCATCGCCTTCAGGCCAGCAGCGGACATCTTGATCTCTTGTGCCATTTGGAAATCTCCTTATCTATTTTTTGGGGTACGGCAGGGCGTCTTGACGCACAAAACCGCACACGAATGCCATTTTGACCTATTCATTATAATAGCAAGCTGCGGCCTTGTCAATAAAAACTGCCGCTCTGCGGGCCAAAAAGGGCACAAAAAAGCCCCGCCGACAGAGGGAAGTGCCGACAGGGCTTGGAAAATGTCTTATTTAGTCGTCTGCGGATTCATCCAGATTGCCCAGCTTCTTGGCCTGCTCGACCACAGCGGGCACCAGCATCTCCGGCAGGATCTCATAGCGGGCGAACTCGGTGGTGAACCAGCCGCGGCCCTGCGTGATCTGACGGATGAAGGTGGTGAAGTTGGCCAGCTCTGCCAGAGGCACCTCGGCGATGATGGTCTGCATACCATCTTCGTCCGGCTCCATACCCAGCACACGGCCGCGGCGCTTGGTGACGTCGCCCATGATGTCGCCGGTGTTGTCATTGGGGACGTGGGCCTTCAGGGTGTGGATCGGCTCGAGGATGACAGGGCCGGCCTCAGGCATCGCGGCCTTGTAGGCCAGCTTTGCGGCCATGATGAAGGCCATCTCAGAGCTGTCCACAGGGTGGTAGCTGCCGTCCAGCAGGGTGGCTTTCAGGCCCACCACGGGGTAGCCCGCCAGCACGCCCTTCTCGGCGGCGAGGCGGACGCCCTTCTCGACCGCCGGGAAGAAGTTCTTGGGCACGCTGCCGCCGAACACCTTCTCTTCGAAGACGACCTGCTCGCTGTCGCAAGGCTCGAAGTTGATGATGACATCGCCGAACTGGCCGTGGCCGCCGGTCTGCTTCTTATGGCGGCCCTGCTTCTGGCAGGCCTTGCGGATGGACTCACGGTAGGCGATGCGGGGAGCCTCGAGGCCGATCTCCACGCCGAACTTGTTCTTCAGCTTGGCCTTGACCACATCGAGGTGCTGCTCGCCCAGACCGCCGATGATCTGCTGGTGGGTCTCCGCGTTGTTGATGTAGCTCAGGGTGGGGTCTTCCTCCATCAGACGGGCCAGAGCGCTGCTGATCTTGCCCTCGTCGCCCTTCTTGGCCACAGTGACGGCCATGAACAGGCTGGGTTTGGGGAAGACGGGCGCCGGCAGCTTGACCACACGGGAGGCGTCGCAGAGGGTGTCGCCGGTCTTGGCGCTGATCAGCTTTGCCACAGCGCCCACGTCACCGGCACCGATGCTCTCTGCCTCGGTCTGCTTCTTGCCCAGAACGGTGAGAGGCTTGCCCAGCTTCTCGGTCTCGCCGGTGCGGGCGTTGACGAGAGACGCGCCTGCGGTGATCTTGCCGCTGATGACGCGCAGATAGCTCAGTTTGCCCACGAAGGGGTCTGCCACAGTCTTGAAGACGTATGCAACGGTGGGGGCGCTCTCGGCACAGTTCAGCTCGACGGGGTCGCCGTTGGCGTCCTCTGCCAGAACGCTGTTGTGCTCCGGGCTGGGCAGCAGCTTATGCATATTGTACAGCAGCATATCCAGAGCCTGCTGGTTGACGGCGCTGCCGCAGAACACGGGGGTGATGAGGCCGTCCTTGACGCCCTTGCGCATTCCCTCGACGATCTCCTCTGTGGTGAACGCCTCACCGCCGAAGAACTTCTCCATCAGCTCGTCGTCGGTCTCGGCGATGGCCTCACTCATGGCCTCGATGAGGCCCTGGAAGCGGTGGCCGATGTCGGGCAGCTCCACCTGTACCTGCTTGCCGCCCTCATACTTGAACGCCTTCTGGCTGAACAGGTTGATGTACACGGGGGTGCCGTCATCCAGCTTGGCCGGGACGACGCAGGGGCAGACGGTGGTGCCGAACTTGATCTTCATGTCTTCCAGAATTTTGAAGTAGTTCGCATTCTCCAAATCGCACTTGGAGACGAAGACCATCGTAGCCTTGCCGTTCTTGCGGGCCAGCTGGAAGGCCTTCTCCGCGCCGACAGTCACACCGCTGCGGCCCGACACGCACACCAGCACGCTCTCGGCTGCACGGATGCCCTCGTACTCGCCTGCCTCAAAGTCGAACAGGCCCGGAGCATCGATGAGGTTGTACTTGATGCCCTCATACTCCACCGGCACTACCGATGCCGACAGACTGGCCTTCCGCTTTGCTTCCTCGGGGTCAAAGTCCGAAATCGTGGTGCCGTCCTCGACCCGGCCCATACGCTCGGCAGCGCCCGAAAAATAGACCAATGCCTCGGTCAGCGTCGTTTTGCCGCTGCCGGCATGGCCCGCGATCAAGATATTGCGGATGTTGTTGCTTGCGTATTTCATATCGGTTTTTCCCTCATTTCCGCCGCACGGAGCATTCTCTCCGCTTTTGTGGCATATTTTACAAAGATAATACCACACTTCAAACGATTTTTAAATATTTCGTTTGAAATTTCCGGCTTTCGCCCTGCCAAACTTCCCGGCCTCGTTTTGTGCATTTTGCCTTGAGGAAGAGGGTTTTATTGTAAAAGTCCCTGCGGCACGCTATAATAGGGGCGTCGAGACCAACTTTCACGCAAACGAAGGAGCACTGCACGATGAAACGCACGGATTATATCAACTGGGACGAATACTTCATGGGCATTGCCCTGCTCACGGCGATGCGCTCCAAAGACCCCAGCAGTCAGGTGGGGGCCTGCATCGTCAGCCCGGAAAACAAGATCCTCTCTCTGGGCTACAACGGTATGCCCATCGGCTGCGACGACGACGCCATGCCGTGGGAGCGGGAGGGCGACCCGCTGAACACCAAGTATATGTACGTCTGCCATGCCGAGCTGAACGCCATCCTCAACAGCGCCCACAACAACCTCAAGGGGGCGCGGGTGTACGTCACCCTCTTTCCCTGCAACGAGTGCACCAAGGCCATCATCCAGTCCGGCATCGCGGAGGTGGTCTACTACAGCGACAAGTACCACGACACCGATTCCAGCGTTGCGGCGCGGTTCATGTTCAAAAAGGCCGGTGTCCGCCTCACCCCCTACCAGCCCAGCGGACGGAAGGCGGAGCTGGAGTTGTAATCCGTCAAAAATTATGCTAAACTGAGAGTAAGGCGCTGATTGCAAAATTGGTGGTCATGCTTTCCTGTCCCGCGTCGCTGATTCTTCCTCTACATTCATCCTCGGTCTTCTGGGGCTGATCGTTGACGTAGTCCGCCTGACCATTGATGTCATGGAGAAGATCTCTCAGATGAAAAACGATGATAACAAAAAAGATTGACCGCCACAGTGTTCCAAGCCTGACGGTCAATCTTTTTGACTAATAGGGATAGGAAGCTGACCCTTTGCAGTCAGCGCCCCTTCTGTTTGTAGTATAGTCGAATCACCGTTATTTGTCAAGGCATCCATTCGTTCTTGACTGCTTTTCCTTCCCGTATTATAATAGAGTTTACAAAAGTATAAATATGCATCATTTTGCGAATAGAGAGGAATATATACAATGGATCTTACGAACCGCAGCTTTTTGAAGCTCCTTGATTACACCCCCGACGAGATCGAAGGCCTGCTGGACCTCGCCGCCGACCTGAAGGCCAAGAAAAAGGCCGGCATCCGCCACGACGCTCTGCGCGGCAAGAACATCGCCCTCATCTTTGAGAAGACCTCCACCCGCACCCGCTGCAGCTTCGAAGTTGCAGCCCACGATCTGGGCATGGAAGTCACCTACCTCGACCCGTCGGGCAGCCAGATCGGCAAGAAAGAGTCCATCGCCGACACCGCCCGGGTGCTGGGCCGGATGTTCGACGGCATCGAATACCGCGGCTACGGCCAGCAGATCGTGGAAGACCTCGCCCACTACGCCGGTGTGCCGGTCTGGAACGGCCTGACCAACGAGTTCCACCCCACTCAGATCCTGGCCGACTTCCTCACCATCCGGGAGCACTTCGGCCATCTCAAGGGCATCCA
This sequence comes from Faecalibacterium butyricigenerans, assembly GCF_020687345.1. NCBI lineage: Bacteria > Bacillati > Bacillota > Clostridia > Eubacteriales > Oscillospiraceae > Faecalibacterium > Faecalibacterium butyricigenerans. Next base: position 18,919 of record NZ_JAJEQL010000011.1, on the reverse strand, counting down.
CTTCGTCTACTTCGGCGACGCCCGCTACAACATGGGCAACAGCCTGATGGTGGGCTGCGCCAAGATGGGCCTCTACTTCACCGCCTGCGCCCCCAAAAAGTACCAGCCCGACGCTGCTCTGGTGGCCGAGTGTCAGAAGATCGCCGCCGAGACCGGGGCCACCCTCACTTTTGAGGAAGACCCCGCCAAGGCCGCACAGGGCGCGGACGTCCTTTACACCGACGTTTGGGTCTCGATGGGCGAGCCGGTGGAGGTCTGGGCCGAGCGGATCAACGACCTCTCCGCCTACCAGATCGACCAGAAGCTGATGAATATTGCAGGCCCCCACGCCGTCTTTATGCACTGCCTGCCCGCTTTCCACGACCACAAGACCACCGTGGGCAAGGAGATGGGCGAGCGCTTCAGCCGCGACGCGATGGAGGTGACGGACGAGGTCTTCGAAGGCCCCCAGAGCATCGTCTTTGACGAGGCCGAGAACCGGATGCACACCATCAAGGCCGTCATGGCGGCTACGCTGGGCTACAAGGGCTGATATGGGCGGAGGACACGTTTCGCGCCCCGATTTCGGGATGCCCCAGCCAGACCCTTCCCACCCGCTGACCGAGTTTTACTGCCTGCTGCAGCGCGCACTGGACCGGGAGGGCGTCTTTGCCCTGCCCGCGCTCTACGCACAGTTTCGCGCACCGGCGCGGCGCATCTACGCCGACGAGGCCGCGGATTTTCTCACCCTCCTGCCTGAGGAGGGCGAGGGCGCTTCCCGGCTGCTGGCCCCGGCACAGCTCCAGCTGCTCTACTCCACCCTCCACGTCACACCGGAAGGTGCGCCCGCCGCCCTGCTGCTCACCGAGGAGTGCACCCGGACGGTCTATGCCGTCCAGCTGCTGCCGCCCTTCGTCTGGGAAGACCCACTCCCGCCCCTGCCGGACGCCCCGGCGGCGCTGAGCCTCACCCTCACCCTGCGGGACGTGGAGGAGATCGACGCCCACCCCGCCGCATTGGGCCACCGCCTCGTCTGCGACAAGGCGGGCAAGCGCTGGCTCCACCACCCCCGGGCTGAGACCTATCTTTCCGAGCGGGTGGCGCTCTTCCAGCGGCTCTACCGGTAATACAAAATCTGCACTCAGGGTCATCTGCCAAAACATGGCGGCAGATGGCTCTTTTGTTTTTTGCGTATTCATGTTATACTTTGGGTAACTGTGGAGCGTCCGGCGGAAGATTTTTCCGCCCTGCCCCATAAACTGCAATAATCGGGGCCGCTCATCCGTGTATGAGGTGAATGTCCCCTGTCGATCACCAATTCCACCGTGCCCTGCTGTACACAGGGCGTCAAAGGAGCATAGAACTATGGGACAGCTGACCAAAAATGAGATTTTTGCGCTGGCCGTGCAGCGATACAGTGACACGGTGTTCCGCGCCGCCATGCACAACTGCAGCTGCACTGCCGATGCGGAGGATGTGGTGCAGGATGTTTTCGAAAAACTGCTGTGCTACAATGGCCGCTTCGAGAGCGAAGAGCACCTGAAAGCGTGGCTGCTGCGCGTGACCATCAACCGCTGCCACGACCTGACCCGCGCCGCCCGCCAGAAGGACACTGAGCTGGACGAGAATCTTCCTGCCCCGGGCCAGATGGAGGACGGCAGCGTGCTGGACGCCGTGCGCGCCCTGCCCGAGAACTACCGCAATGCGGTCTACCTCCACTACTACGAGGGATACACCGCCGCCGAGGTGGGCCGGATGCTGGGTGCCCCCACCAACACGGTGCTCAGCTGGCTTCGCCGCGCCCGCGCCCAGTTACATACGATGCTGAAGGAGGAGATCGAAGATGAGGTGGTTTGAGTACAAAATGGAGGTGGACGACCTTCACGCATCGGATGACCTGAAGGCGAAGCTTCTTGCCATGCAGGGGGGCCAGACGGCATCCAGCGCCCCCAAAGCCGCCCCGAAGCCCAGAAAGGCCATCCGCTTTTCCCGCAAGACCCTGAGCATCGCCGCCTGCGGCCTGCTCTGCGGCGTCGGTCTGTATGCAGCGGTCGGCTCGCCCTTCCGCCTGATGGCTGCGGGTGGTGCGGCACTCACGGCAGAACCGGCCCCCGAGACGGCCTCCTATGCCGCCTACTCGATGGACAGCGTGAACAGCGCCCTTTCCGACTCCAAAATGGCCGTCCAGAGTAGCGGTGCTGCCGACACCGGCAGCGCCGTGAGCGACCGCAGCGCAGATGACACCAGTGCCCTGCGCGCCGAGACCGCACAGGAGGGCACGAAGCTCATCTACACGGCCAACCTTACCATCGAGAGCAAGGACTTCGACGCCGCCCGCACCGCCCTCAACGAGGCTGTGAGCGCTGCTGGCGGCTATATGGAGTCCAGCGATGAGTCCTCCTATTCCGGCATGGGCCGCAGCCTCTCCCTCACCATCCGCGTCCCGCAGGACAACTACGCCAGTTTCCTCGCAGCCGCCGCGCAGGCGGGCAACCTCGTGGACAAGAGCGAGCAGGTGCAGGACGTCACCACCCAGTATATGGACATCGAGGCCCGGCTTTCGAACCTGACCGCCCAGCGCACCCGCCTGCAGGAGCTTCAGGCCACCGCCGAGAACCTCTCCGACCTGCTGGAGATCGAATCCTCCCTCAGCGACGTGCAGTATCAGCTGGAAAGCTGGCAGTCGCAGCTGAACTGGTACAGCCAGCAGGTGGAGTGCTCTACGGTCTACCTCTCGCTGTCTGAGGTGAAGGAGTACACCCCCACCGAGGAATCCTATCTCTCCCAGCTGTCCAGCGCCCTCCGCAACGGCTGGTCGGGCTTCGTCTCCGGCCTCCAGCAGCTGACGGTCTGGGTCGTAGGCGTCTGGCCTCTGCTGACCCTCATGGCCGCAGCCGCTCTCATCGTCCATCTGGTGCGCCGCCGCACCCGCAAATGATCTCCGCCGAAAAAAATCCGGAACCTTTTTGAAAAAACGCTTGACATCCGCCCCATCCTGTGGTATTATACTTGAGCAGTCAGCGAGAGGCTGACAGCGAAAAGTAAATATCGCGGGGTGGAGCAGTCTGGTAGCTCGTCGGGCTCATAACCCGAAGGTCGTTGGTTCAAATCCGGCCCCCGCAACCACCAAGCATCTTGATTTCATCAAGATGCTTTTTCTTTTGTTTTCCGCATACGAGAAGAGGGACTGCATGGTAAGTGCAGTCCCTCTTTTGCATTATGTTACAGCATCCCGTGCCGACGCTGCTCGGCTTCCAGCTCCTGATTCAGAGCCGCCTTGCGGTGGTCCAGCAGGAGGTCCTTGTTGTACTGGAAATACCGCTCACAGCCGTTTTCGGCGATGAACGCATGGGCGGCGGGCGACAGGGTCAGCTCAGTGACGAAGACCACCATCTCCTGACTCTCGGCAAAGGCCTGCTCCATGAAGTCGAAGGCCGCCTCCAGCGCGGCGCTGGCCCTCTGCTGGGCCGTGTCGCGGGCCTCCGACAGGGTGCCGAACTGCTCCCGCAGCACCTTGAAGGCGGTGTCTGCGTCCGGCGCGGCGGCACGCAGCAGCGTTTTCTCCCAGCCGCGCAGGGTCTTGGCGGTCTGCAGGCGGGCTTCCAGCGCGGGCTTGTCCAGCAGACCGGCGGTGCGCTTTTTCTGGGTCTCGGCCTCGTAGTCGGCGGTCATCTGGCCGAAGAGCTGCGCCCAGCAGTTCGGCTCCTGCGCCAGCTCTGCGGGCATCCCGGCAAACGCCTTCTTGGTCTCTTTCAGGAAGGCGTAGCAGCCGTCGGCCACCGCGTCAGCCCGCCGGGAGGCGGCAAAGCGCGTCTCAAGGCCGGACAGGAGGAGGCTGACAAGGCTCAGTCTCTCGTCGAAGGGAGCCTGCAGCAGCCGCGCAAAGGCGGTGGGCTTTGCCTTACCAGCCAAGATGTCCTCCACGCCGTAATCGTCGCGGTACTTGTAGTAGAGGTCGAGATAGGCCGCAAAGTCCTCTGCGATCTTCTGGTGCTGGATATACTGACGGATCAGCTCCTCGTCGGCCTGCAGGCCCAGCGACTCGTAGGTGTTGAGCAGGTTGGACAGGTCCTCCCAGCCGCGGGCGGTGACGAACTGGGTGCCGTCCACGTCGGCGTTGATCTGGTAGAAGTTCTGGGGGTGCAGCTCAAGATAGCTCAGGATGGCGCTGTGGAGATGGGCTGCGCGAGCGTAATCCTTCCAGACCGGCAGGTCCGGCTCGATGTCCATCCGGCGGACGCGGTCGAGGGTGACGATGTCGAAGTCGCGGACAGATTTGTTGTATTCCGGCGGATTGCCTGCCGCCACGATGACCCAGCCCGCAGGCACGGCCTGATTGCCGAAGGTCTTGCACTGCAAAAACTGCAGCATGGTGGGGGCCAGCGTCTCAGAGACGCAGTTGATCTCGTCGATGAAGAGGATGCCTTCTTTCAAGCCCGTGGCCTCCATCTTGGCGTAGACGCTGGCGATGATCTCACTCATGGTGTATTCCGTCACCGAGACATCCCGGCCTCCGTAGTTGCGCTGGCGGATGAAGGGCAGGCCCACGGCGCTCTGGCGGGTGTGGTGGGTGATGGTGTAGGCCACCAGCGCCACGCCGCACTCCCGCGCCGCCTGCTCCATCACCTGCGTCTTGCCGATGCCCGGAGGCCCCATCAGCAGGATGGGGCGCTGGCGGATGGCGGGGATGGCGTACTCGCCCAGAGCGTCCTTGGCGAGATAGGCTCGGACGGTATGCTCGATCTCTTCTTTGGCTCGTTTGATGTTCATATTGCTTTTCCTCGTTATCACGAATTGTTGAGGTCGCGGTAGAGGTCGTCCTCCTCCGCCAGCGCTTCGGAGAGCGCCGAGGCGCTGCGGGCGGCCTCACCGGTAAATTCTTCTTCGTCCAGAACCACCTTCATGGCCCACGGCGGCACGTTGGCGTCGTCAAAGCGATCCCCCAAGAAGAGGAACGCCGTGTCGTAGGCCGGGCGGCGGGCCGGGTAGCTGCCCATGCCGTCGGTAAAGTAGAGCAGGCCCCGCAGGTTCGAGAACTTCTTCTCGGCGCAGAGCTGGCTGACGTACTCGAAGGCGGGCCGGAAGTCGGTGCCGCCGCCGCCCCGCAGCTCGAAGTGGTTCATGGCACGGATGAGGTCGTCCTCGCTCTTTACCGGGATGTCCTGCCGGACGGCGTTGTCCGCTTGGATGAGATGCAGATTCATCCGGTGGAAGAAATTCTCCCTGCCCTTCAGCAGGGTGTACGTCTCGGCCAGAAAAGCCCGCACCAGCTCACCCGACGTGGAATAGCTGGTGTCGATGACGAGGGCCAGCTCCTCGATCTTCTTGCTCTCCCGGGTCTCCAGCGGCTCGATGAGGGGCAGGTTGCCATAGACCGACAGGCCGTAGGTGTAGAAGTTCAGGTCGAATTCGTCCGGGTCGAGGTGGACTTCCTCCCGGGTGACACAGAACCGGCGCAGAAAGTCGCTGTAGCTGCGGCGGCTGCGGTTCGCGGCCTTGACCTGCTCCCGCAGGGCGTCTGCACCCTCACCAGCCTCTTTGTCCCGCAGTTCCAGTTCGGTCTGCATCCGCTCGCCGATCTTCTGCCACGTCTTCTGGGGCAGAGGGGTGGGCATCTGCTGGGGCTGGTCGGGGGCGTCCTTGGGCCAGAGGCGGTGGTCGTCGGCGTAGAACTCTTTTTCCAGCTGCCGCAGCACGCCGGGCGTCTGACGCACCAGCCAGCGGTAGATGGGGGCCGCAGCGGCCACCTTCTCCTGCGCGGCGATCTCTTCATAGGCGTGCTGGCGCACCCACGTCAGGGGGCGCTGGACGCTCCTGCGGCCAAGGCCGTCGATGACGTTTTCCACTGCGATGTCGCAGGCGAGGCTCCACAGCCTCGCGTCCCGCCTGCCCCGCAGCCAGAGGTGGCGGAAGATGCAGTGGAAGACAGTGTGGAGATACAGCCGGTTGAGGTACTTCGGGTTCTTCTGGTAAAGCCGCAGCAGAGCACTGGGCTGGTAGCAGAGGATGGTGCCGTCAGTCGCCAGCACACCGCACCGCTCGTCGGCGGTGGGCGTCAGGGCCGAGAGGGCCTGATCCAGAAAGCGGAAGTCCAGATACAGCCCGCTGCGCACCACGGCCAGCACCTCGCCGCCCATCCGGGCCTGCCACTCCTCATGCGTCTCGGGGCGGGCCGACTGGAAGGGCTTGCGGGGGTCGAAAAACTTTTCCTTCTCAGAAATCAAAATCATACCTCTTCTTTTTGGGCGCAGCGGCACGCTTTTTGTGCTCTGCGTCGGCCAGCAGGGCAGCCGCACCGGCGTTGTCGGCCTTGGCGGCAAGGGCAGCGCCCTCGGCAAAGGCGTCGGCGTCCATGACGTCCAGTGCCAACAGGGCCTTGATGCCCTCCATGTCCTGCGCCTTGAGCAGGCGGGTCAGCACCCGCCCGGTGTTTGCTTTCAGGAAGTCCCGATAGGCCCCCTGCGCGGCGGCGCTCAGCTGCCACGGCCAGCGGAGGCGGTCGAAGCAGAGCATCGCCATCACCGCCGCGTCGTCGGCGTCGTGGCCCTGCGGGAAGATGGCGTCGTACTCCGCCGGGAGAAGCCTGTTTTCGAGGAAGCACTGCCGATAGTGGTAGCCCTGCCCCGAAAAGGTGTGGAGCAGGATGTGAGCAGGGGTCTCTTCGATGTCCTCCCAGTAGGCAGGATACCACAGCCCCGCCCGGGGCGAGGCCTCCCCCACCGGCCAGAAGAGCGCCCGCACCGCCTCGGTGATGCTGCCCACAAGGGCGAACAGGCCGGTGGGCTGCTCGGGTGCTGCCCGGACGATGAGGTCTTCCAGCGCGAAGCAGTTGAGGAAAACGTCGCTGCCCATGGTCAGCTCCCCCGCCCCGGCGCTCAGGCGGCGGAGCTTCCGGCAGTTGTAGAACGCACAGCTGCCCACGACCCGCAGGCTGTCGGGCAGGGAGACTTCTTCGAGGAAGTTCCCGCAGACGGGGTGCAGGTCGTCGTCCTGCGCCGACGCCGCAGGCGCATCGAAGTCGAAGCTGTACCGCGCCCGGCCCCCCACCTCCCGGCCGAAGACACGGGTCAGGCGGAGCGTGCCGTCCTCGTCCTGCTCATAGCGGCAGGTCTTTTCCGGCCCGGGCAGGCCCCGGGGCTTCTCCGAAAAGCAGTAGTCGCCCAGCTCGGTGATGGGCCACTCACCCCCCTCCGGCCCGGGCACAGCCCCGGGCAGCACAGCGCACGGCTCGCCGCCGTACACCCGCACAAGGCGGGCCGCACCGCCCGCCAGCGGCAGAATATCTAGTAGCATAATAACTCCTATCCACTAACGCAAGGCCCGCTCTTTTTCGCCACATCGGGCTTTCAGCGGCCAGCTCAGAGTTTTCCGGCCTGCCAATGGGTACTTCGTACCCGGGTTGCGGCTCCCAGCGGCTGCTCCGCTCTCGCTTGCATCCCGCTGGCCGCTGCCCCAGCAGCTTCTCCCTGTTTCCGCCACTGGCGGCGGTCGTCGCTGCTGCCCTCTGGGGGAGCTGGCGCGCCAGCGCCTGAGAGGGCTGCATAAAAAAGGCTGCTGCACAGACACGCCGTGCAGCAGCTCCATTCAAAGCTTCATCCCTGTGCGGCCTGTGCAAGGCAATCGTTCATTGCCGCAAATACCGCGTCGCTGGTCATGGTGCTGCCGGAAACGGCATCCACGCCCGCCGTAGAGCCAGCCGCCAGCAGGGAGGCCGACAGGGCTTCTGCCGCCTTGCCGCCCAGATCCGGCGTCTCGCCGGAAGCATCGATCACAACATTGGTCACTTTTCCGCCGGTGATGGTCACGGTGACGCCCACCTCACTCAGACAGCCCTGCGCGCTGGCGGTATAGGTGCCGTCGGTGTAGGTCTCGGCATTGTCGGCAGCGGGGACCGTGCCGGTGCTTGCGATATAGAGGGCCAGCACGATGCCGAGGACGACATCCAGCACCAGCATGAGGATAATGTTGCGGGTCAAGTGTTTTTTCATGGTCTGTGAAGTGCTCCTTTTGCGATGTTTGGTGTCCTGCCCGCCGGACTTACTTTGCGGGCTTGAAGCTGTCGCGCAGGGTCACGACACGGTTGTACACGCCGGGGTTCTTGCTGTCCGGGGTGAAGAAACCGGTGCGCACGAACTGGAACTGCTCGCCGGGCTTTGCGTCGGCCAGAGCCTCTTCCAGCTTGCAGTCTTTCCGGACGACGACGCTCTCCGGGTTCAGATAGTCCTTGTAGTCGCTGCCCTCAGGGATGGCGTTCATGTTGGCCTCGGTGAACAGCTTGTCGTACAGACGTACTTCGGCGTCCACAGCGTGGGCTGCGCTCACCCAGTGGATGGTGCCCTTGACCTTGCGGCCGTCGGCGGGGTTGCCGTTGCCGGTCTCGAGGTCGGCGGTGCAGTGGATGACTGCGATGCTGCCGTCGGGGTTCTTCTCGACGCTCTCGCACTTGACGAGATAGCCGCCCATCAGGCGGACCTCGCCGCCGACGGTCAGGCGCTTGAACTTCGGAGGCGGGACCTCGGCGAAGTCCTCCTTCTCGATCCACAGCTCCTTGGTGAAGGCCACCTTGCGGGTCGTGGCGTCGTTGGCCTCCCGGTTGGGGTTGTTGGCGATGTCGAAATACTCGGTCTTGTCGGCGGGGTAGTTGTCCACCACCAGCTTGACGGGGTCCAGCACGGCGATGCGGCGCTGGGCGGTCAGGTCCAGCTCGCTGCGGATGCAGGCCTCCAGCTGGCGCATATCAATGAGGTTGTCCGACTTGGAGATGCCGGCCTCCCGCACAAAGGTAAAGATAGAGGAAGCGGTATAGCCGCGGCGGCGCAGGCCGCACAGGGTGGGCATACGGGGGTCGTCCCAGCCGTCTACGATGCCCATCTCCACCAGCTCGCGCAGATAGCGCTTGCTCATGACGGTGTTGGTCATGTTCAGGCGGGCAAACTCGCGCTGCTTGGGGAACTCGGTGCCGAAGATATTCTCGATGACCCAGTTGTACAGGGGGCGGTGATTTTCGAACTCGAGGCTGCACATACTGTGGGTGATGCCCTCGATGGCGTCCTGAATGGGGTGGGCAAAGTCGTACATCGGGTAGATGCACCACTTATTGCCCTGACGGTGATGCTCGGCATACTTGATGCGGTAGATGGCCGGGTCACGCAGATTCATATTGGGGCTGGCGAGGTCGATCTTGGCGCGAAGGGTCTTCTCGCCCTCCTTGAACTCGCCCGCACGCATCCGGCGGAACAGGTCGAGGTTCTCTTCCGGGCTGCGGTCGCGCCACGGAGAGGGGCGGGAGGGCTTGCCCGCGTCATTGCCGCGGTACTCGCGCATCTCATCGCGGGTCAGATCATCGACGTAAGCCTTGCCCTCAAGGATGAGCTTCTCGGCGTACTCGTAGCACTTGTCGAAGTAGTCGCTGCCGTAGAAGATGCCGCCCGTGGGGTCAGCACCCAGCCAGTGCAGATCCTCGATGATGCTGTTGACGTACTCCTCGCCTTCGCGGGCGGGGTTGGTGTCGTCGAGGCGGAGGTTGAACTTGCCGCCGTACTGGTTGGCGATGGACCAGTTGATATAGATGGCCTTGGCGCTGCCGATGTGCAGGTAGCCGTTCGGCTCCGGCGGGAAGCGGGTATGGATCTCGCTGACCTTGCCTTCGGCGAGGTCGGCGTCAATGATCTCGGTCAAAAAGTTTTTATCTGCCATATGGCGTTCCCCCTATCAGGGCATAACAAGCCCGGAATTACACTTTTGATACCCTTTATGATACACTATTTCCTGCTCTGCTTCAAGGTGGAAAGCCGAAGTTTGGGATGTTTTCGGCGTCATTTTGCGAAAAAGCGGGCCTTCTCTGCCCATCTTTCCAAAAAACTTGAAATTCGCGCTTGACATTCGGCACAGAATCTTATATAATAATCAAGCATTCAGCGAATGCGGAACACATCTAGGGGTATAGCTCAGTTGGTAGAGCAGCGGTCTCCAAAACCGCGTGCCGTGAGTTCGAGACTTACTACCCCTGCCACAAACGCACAGAGAATATTCTGTGCGTTTTGTTTTTGCCTTTTTCGCTCAGATGTCGGACTTTCTGAAACTTTTTTGGGTTTTTCTGAATTTCACGCTTGACAACAGGGTGTTTCTCAGGTATAATAACACACGTTCCGGCGGTCAACCGCCAGACACACTTGAGCGATCATGGCCCGGTAGCTCAGTTGGTTAGAGCACCAGCCTGTCACGCTGGGGGTCGTCGGTTCGAGCCCGATCCGGGTCGCCATTTGCTGCTATAGCTCAGTTGGTAGAGCGCATCCTTGGTAAGGATGAGGTCTCCAGTTCGAATCTGGATAGCAGCTCCAGTTTGAAACACCTTGGAGTCCAAAGACTTCAGGGTGTTTTATTTTGTGCAAAAGAGCAGGTTCCCCTGATTTTTACTACCCGGGTTGATTTTTTGCGCCAAATGAAGTATACTATCTTTATAATCCCGACGGGATTTATAGCAGTTTGCGTTTTTAATGCACAAGCAACATCCGCAAACTGCATATCGCAAATATGCTATTTTGATAGGCACTATTTTTGAAAATTGCGATAAGAAACCATTTTCTACGAGAACTATTTCCTCCAATCGATAAACCGCGCCGCAGGTTCGAACATTACCTGCGGCGCGGTTTTTGTTATTTTTGCAGACGCCAGCGGCTCCCCCTTTGGGGGAGCTGGCGCGAAGCGCCTGAGAGGGCAAGGACGCTGACGGAGAATCACATATACAACGATAGCTCCGCTCTGACAAAGAGCCTGCTTATCGCTGTATCGCAGCTCTATCCTGCCGGGCTTGCCCTCTCCGTCTGCTTCGCAGACACCTCTCCCAAGGGGAGAGGCTTTGCAGCCGCGGCCGCAAAATAAAAACACCCCAAAACCTTCCGGCTTTGAGGTGTCTTGAGCTGGAGCTGCTATCCAGATTCGAACTGGAGACCTCATCCTTACCAAGGATGCGCTCTACCAACTGAGCTATAGCAGCACAATCACAGCTCAATTATAATACCATAAACTCTGCCGCATTGCAAGAGGTTTTTGCAAAAAATCTGTCTTTTTTCGCATTTTCCCGCCCGGGCATCAAAAAACGGCTGCCGTTTTCCACGGCAGCCGTTCGTATGGTTGAAAACCGATCACTCGATGAGGCCGTTCAGCAGAGCAAGGCACTTGCGGCTGTGCAGCTTGCGGATGGCCTTTGCCTCGATCTGGCGGACACGCTCACGGGTGACGCCGAAATCGCGGCCCACCTCTTCCAGCGTGCGGGGACGGCCATCGTCCAGACCGAAGCGGAGACGGATGACCTTCTCTTCACGAGGGGTCAGGCTCTTGAGGGCCTGATTGATCTGCTGGGCCACCATGGCGCGGTCTGCGGCCTTGCCGGGGGCCTCGGCGTTCTCGTCGGCGACGAAATCGCCCAGAGAGGAATCCTCCTCCTCGCCCACGGGGCTTTCAAGGCTGGCAGGCTCCTGCGCCATCCGCTGGATCTCGCGGACGCGCTCGACGCTCATGTCCATTGCCTTTGCCAGCTCCTCCGGGGTCGGCTCGTGGCCGTTCTGGTAGACCAGCTGGTTGGTGGCCTGACGCATCCGGTTGATGGTCTCCACCATATGCACCGGGATGCGGATGGTGCGGGCCTGATCGGCGATGGCGCGGGTGATTGCCTGACGGATCCACCACGTTGCGTAGGTGGAGAAGCGGAAGCCGCGGTCGCAGTCGAACTTCTCCGCCGCCTTGATCAGGCCGATGTTGCCCTCCTGGATCAGGTCGAGGAAGGCCAGATTGTGGCCGACGTGCTTCTTGGCGATGGAGACCACCAGACGGAGGTTCGCTTCGCTCAGGCTGCGGCGGGCGTTCAGGCCGTCACGGCGGATCTTCAGCAGCTCCTGACGGCGCTCCTCGGTCAGGGGGCCGTTCTCCACAGCCTCCATGGCCTCTTCTTCCGCAGCCTTCTCCTCGGCGTCCTCGCTGGACTTCTCGTTGCCCTCTTCGTCGATGTCCTCGGTGTAGCTGCGGCTGTTCTCGTCCTCCTCGAAGGAGAAGCGGGCGCTGTTCTTCTTGATGTACTCCGGCGCACCGTACTTCTGACGGTCCGCCTGCAGGATATGGGCAGCCTCGGCACCGGAGTGGATGCGCTTGCTCAGGTCCACTTCCTGCTCTGCGCTCAGCAGCGGGATCTGGCCGATCTGTTTGAGGTAGTTCTTGACCGGGTCGTCCAGCAGCTCATCCATCGCGGCCTTCAGGTCGGCGGGGTTCTCCTCGGCGGCCTCTTCCTCGTCTTCCATGCCCAGACCCAGCTCGTCACTGTTGTTCTCGGCGTTCTCCACCTCGGCAATGATGCTGTCCACGTCCAGATTCACATCGGCGTCGGCCTCATCCTCGATGATCTTGATGCCGCGCTCTTCAAGGAGCGTATAGAGCGTTTCCACATCCATCCTGCACTGTGCGGCCAACGTCTTGGCCTCCTGTGCCGACAGGGTGCCCTCGCCTTTCGTCAACAGTTCCTTCAAAGTCATGCCCATTTCGCTCTCTCCTTCTCACCACGGGAAAACCTCCCCGCAGGTGAACTTGTCTCATAGTTTCGGCCCTGCTGCATCAGATCACAAGGCCTCCGTTGACGCCAAACACCTGTCCGGTGATGTAGCCGGCGTCCTCTCCGGCGAGGTACAGCAGAAGCTTTGCCACCTCTTCGGCGGTGCCGAGGCGCCCCACCGGGGTCTCCTCGGCCAGTGCCGCTTTGTCCTCAGCAGTGAACGAGGCCATCATATCGGTGTCGATGACGCCGGGGGCCACACAGTTCACGGTGATGCCGCTGGGACCTTCTTCTTTTGCCAGAGCCTTGGTCAGGCCGATGAGGCCCGCCTTGGCGGCGGAATAATGCACCTCGCAGCTGCCGCCGGTCTGGCCCCACATACTGCTCACGGTGAGGATACGGCCCGCCTTGCGGCGGATCATCCCGGGCAGGGCCAGCTGGCAGAGGTTGAACGCACCGGTCAGGTTGACATTCAGCATCCGCTGCCACTCCTCCGGCGTGATGTCGGTGAACAGCTTCTGCTGGGCGATGCCCGCGTTGCTCACCAGCACATCCAGATGGCCCAGCGCCTGCTCGGCGGCGCGGAAGGCCAGCTCACAGCTGGCCCGGCTGGCTACGTCACACTGGACGGCCAGCACGCCCGGCAGCTCTTTCTCCAGCGCTGCCGCCGCCTCTGCGTTGGTGTGGTAGAACACCGCCACCCGGTAGCCTGCCGCGTAGAATGCACGGGCCGCAGCGGCGCCGATGCCCCGGTCGCCGCCCGAGATGAGGACGGTGCGGCCATTCGCCGCCGGGGCGGTGGGCTGCGGCAGTCCCACAGGCTCCGGTTCTGGTTCCGGCGCAGCGCTGGCCGGAATTTCCCTCGTTTCCTGCGCCAGCGGTGCGGCCTCGGCCGCTTCCTCCCGCTCGGGCAGAGTCGGCCTGCGCTGTTCCTTCTTCGGCCCGGCGTCTGCCAAGTCGAACGTCAGCTCAAATTCGTCGTTGTACAAGAGTCAGACCCTCCTGTCCACTATTTTCGGCCATGAAAGCCCCTTCGTGTCAGGGCGTCACGGCGGGAAAGGAAACAGTCCCCCCACCCCGCCGGAGCTGCGCTCTGCTCACTTTTCCCGGTCTAGTCCGGTCCTGCGGCGCGCCCGGTGGCGTTTGTGTGGTTTCGACAAGTTTCCATTGAATAATATAGCACAATCGGGCGAAAAAAGAAAGTGGGCACCGGCGATTTTTTCACGCAGTTCCCACTTTTTTCACAGATTCAGGGGGTCACGGGCGGTTTCCAGCGGGGCTTTGCGGCCCGCTTGGCCCGCAGCGAGACGAAAAACGCCTGCAAAAGCTGCTGCGCCTCGTCGGCCCGCAGCCCTTTTTCGATGACGGGGTGATGGTTGAAGGGCTGGGCGAAGAGGTCGGTCACAGAGCCGCAGCAGCCCGCCTTGACGTCGGCTGCACCGTACACCACCCGCTTGATGCGGCTGTTGATGATGGCCCCGCTGCACATGGGGCAGGGTTCCAGCGTGACGAACAATTCGCACTGCCACAGCCGCCAGCCGCCCAGCTTTTTGCAGGCTGCGTCGATGGCCAGCAGCTCCGCGTGGTGGAGGGCGTTCTTTTCGGTCTCCCGGGTGTTGTGGGCGGCGGCGATGATCTCGCCCTCCTTTGCCACCACAGCGCCCACCGGCACCTCTCCCAGCGCGGCGGCTTTCCGGGCCTCGTCCAGCGCGGCCCCCATCAGCTCAAAGTCGGTCATCCCATTCCCCTTTCCGCCAGCCGTGCGGCAAACACGAGGCAGTTGTTTATCATATGAAGTGCGCAGCCGGGCCATACGCTCCGGGCTTTCCGGGCCGCCCAGCCGAAGATAAGGCCCATGCCCAGCGCATAGGCCCGGGCCGTCCAGCTGCCGTGCAGGCCCGCAAAGAGCAGCGCCTGCACCACGACAGCCGCCCTGCCGCCCAGCGGCTGCAAAAGATAGAGTGCACCGCCCCGGAAGGCCAGCTCCTCCGCCAGCGGGGTCACAAGGCAGATGCGCAGCGCCGCCCACCCGAGGGCCGCGCCCTCGGGCAGAGCGCTCTGTTCCTCCGGGAAGAACAGCTGCGCCCCCGCTGCCAGCAGCGCCCAAAGCACCGCCGCCTCCGTCAGGACCCGGCACTGGGCGGCGAGAGACGGCCTTTCGGTCTTCTTTTTCAGTCTTTCCACGGTGCACCCTCCTGTCGGCGGACATTGTACCATACTACCGTCCTGTTTTGCAAGCAGTTTTTTCGCTCATTCGAAGAAATTTTGCTCAAAAGATTGACATACTATCCAACCTTCTGGTATACTTTGTACGACTTTTTATGAATTTATCGTCTTCCGATAAACACGACTGAACCGCACCCATGGAGGTACCAACCACATGATACGCATTCTTACCGATTCTGCATCCGACATCCTGCCCGCTGAGGCTGCAACGCTGGGCGTGGATGTCATCCCCCTCAACGTCACCCTCGAGGACGGCACCGTCATCCGGGACGGCGTGGACCTGACCCCCAGCGAATATTACGCACACATGGCCGCCTGCAAGAAGCTGCCCACCACCAGCCAGCCCAGCCCTGAGCTGTTCGAGAAGTTCTACGCCGAGGCCGCAGCAGCCGGGGACGAGGTCGTGGGCATCTTCCTGTCCCATGAGCTTTCCGGCACCTACCAGTGCGCCAAGCTGGCCGCAGACCTTGCCAACGTGGACAACGTCGTCTTCGTGGACAGCACGAATGTCTGCCTCGGCGAAGCCCTGCTGGTGCGTCTGGCCGTCCATCTGCGGGACATCGGCAAGTCCGCCGTCCAGATCGCAGCCACCCTTGAGCACGCCAAGGAGCATCTGCACCTCGTCGCCGCCATCGACGACCTGAAATACCTGCGCAAGGGCGGTCGTCTGCCGGCCGCCGTAGCCGTGGCGGGCGGGATGCTGGGCATCAAGCCCCTCATCACCCTCAAGGAGGGCAAGGTGGCGATGGCGGGCAAGGCCCGCGGCCTGCCCGGCGCTTATGTCGCCCTCTTCAAGAAGATCGAAGAGCTGGGCGGCATCAACCCCCGCTTCGACTCTCTGGCCGGTTACACCGTCAGCACCCGCGAGGTGGCTCCCATCCAGACCTATCTGGTCGATAATCTCGGCCTTCCCGAGCCGCTGGTGCGCCAGATCGGCTGCGTCATCGGCACCCATGCAGGCCCCGGTGCCTTTGGTCTGGCTTTCTTTGACAACGGGCTTATCATCGACTAAAGAGATCCATAGAAAAAGGCTGCCGTGCATCCGCACAGCAGCCTTTTTTGTTTTGTTTACAGCATATCCGTGACCAGCTTGCCCAGCAGGAGCACCAACACCACGAGCATCATGGGGCGGATGAACTTTGCGCCCTTGGTCAGGGCGAAGTGGGAGCCGATGATGTTGCCGACGATGCCGCTGATGGCGCAGGGGATGCCCACCGTAAAGACCACCAGACCGCTGCTCAGATAGGTGAAGAGGCTGGCGTAGTTGCTGGCAAGGTTCAGCACCTTGGCGTTGCCGTTGGCGGTGCGCAGGTCGAAGCGCATCAGGCTGGTAAAGGCAATGATGGCAAAGGTTCCCGTGCCCGGGCCAAATATGCCGTCGTACAGGCCGATGCCAAGGCCGATGCCCAGCGCCAGCAGGGTCTTTTTCAGGTCTATGGTGCCGTCGTCCCGGTTCTCGTCCGGGAGGTTGCGCCGCCACAGGATAACGACCGCCGCGATGGGCAGGATGATGAACATCATCGCCTGCAGCACCTCATCGCTGAGCATCAGGACGATGTGCGCCCCCAGTGCGCTTCCCGCAAAGCTGCCGACGGCGGCGAGGACGCCCACCTTGACATTCATCGCGCCATTCCGGAAGAAGCTGGCGGTGGCGAAGGTGGTGCCGCAGGCGGCGCTGAACTTGTTGGTGGCGTAAGTATAGTGGGGCGGCAGACCCGCAAAGAGATAGGCCGGCAGGCTGATGAGTCCGCCGCCGCCTGCTGCCGAATCGACAAAGCCCGCAAAGCCGGTCATAAGCACCAGAAACGCCATCATCGGCAGGCTGATTTGAATACCCATTGTTATAATTTCCTTTAATATTCCTATTTTCGATTGATCTTTACTTGTAAAGCTCACCCTCGCAGGCCAGGATCTGGTCGAGGATCATCCGGGACACCCGTGCACCGTAGACCATCGAGGGGTGGTCGTTGTACTCGATGATGTCGTGGAAGTCCTTATTCATCAGGACGATGACATACTCGCCGTAGGGGGTGTGGACGATGCCGCCGTCGTTGCGGCAGGCGTTCATGCTGCCGCTCTTGCTGGCCACCCAAATCAGCTCCGGCTCACCGGTCTCCTCACAGTCGAGGTAGAACTGGGGGAAATCGTGGGTGAGCATGGTGTTGTAGTGCTGCTGACGGAAGATGGCCAGCATCTCGGCGCTGGCCTCGGCGCTGACGAGCGTGCCCTTCGCCACCTGCGCGAAGAGGGAGGCATAATCCCGGGGCGTCGTGGTGCCGAGGTCGGCGTAGAGGTCAAAGTGAAGGGGATTGTGCAGGACGGTGTGGGCAAAGCCCATCTCCCGGATGCAGGCGTTGATGACATCCAGCCCCAGATAGTCGATGACCATGTTGGTGGCGATGTTGTCCGAGCAGATGATCATCATGGTAGCGGCGTCCTTGACCTTCAGGCTCGCGCCCACCCCCAGTGCCCGCAGCATCCCCGAACCATCCACGAAGTGCTCCGGCTTGTAGGTGATCTTTTCCTCGAGGCTGGCTTTGCCACGGCTGGCCTGCAGATACAGGGCCGCGAGGATGTACGCCTTGATGGTGGAAGCCGTCTCGAACTCCTCGTCGGCCCCGATCTCCACCGTGTGGCCGTGCAGGTCGTCCACAAAGACGCTCATCTTCCCCTGATAGGAGTAAAGCTCCGCCGCAATGCGCTTTTCCAGCGTCATGTTTTTATCCATATCGGAATCTCCTTATTTTTCTCTACTCGGCGTTGTCACGTCCTGTCGAAACCGCGCCGTACTTTTCAGTATACCGCAGTACAGCGGGAAAGTCCACTCTCTCAGAGATTCTCTTCGAAGAACCGGCGGGCGTTGCGGTAGAAGATGTCCTCCACCTCGTCCTCGGTGAAGCCCTCGCGGCGGAGGGCCTCCGCCAGCAGCGGGAGCTTCGAGCAGTCGTCCATCTCCAGCTTTCCGCCAATGCCGTCGAAGTCGCTGCCCAGACCAATGATGCCGATGCCGCCCACCTGCTTGAAATGGGCCGCGTGTTTTGCCATCAGGGCCGTGGTGCTGCGGCAGAGCTTTTCTTCCGGCTGGTGGTCGAGGAAGCCGCTGCAGTAGTTGAGGCCCACAAGGCCGCCCTTATCGGCCAGTGCGCGGATCATCTCGTCGGTGAGATTGCGGCAGTGGGGCGCGAGGGCGCGGCAGTTGGAGTGGCTGGCCGCAAAGGGGCGGGTGGAGTGCTCGACAATGTCCCAGAAGCCCTTGTCGGACAGGTGGCTCACATCCGCAATGAGATGCAGCCGCTCCATCTCGGCGAGGAACTCGAAGCCCTTCTCCTTCAGGCCCGTCTCGGTGTTGGGGGCACAGGGCCAGATGTCGCCGCCCCCGCCGGGCACGACGTTGGGGCTGGCAAGCTCATTCTCGTGGTTCCACGTCAGGGTCATCATCCGGACGCCCAGCTCGTACAGCCGGCGCAGCACGCCGAGGCTGCCCTTGCAGCAGCCACCCTCTTCGATGGTGAGCATTCCGCTGATCTTGCCCTCGGCGGCGTTTTTGCGGATGTCAGAGGGGCGATACACCGGCGCGATCTCCTCCGGGTATTTTTCCATGATGCGCTTGAAGACGTCGATCTCTTCCAGCGCCGTCACCAGCGGGTCGGCACCGGGGGTCTTATCGCCCAGATTGACGAAGGCGGCAAAGCATTGGAGCATATAGTCGCCTTTTTTCAGCTTCTGCAGATCGATGTGCAGATCGTTCTCCGCAAAGCTCTTGGGTGCGCCCGCCTTTTCGGCGTAGCGCAGCTCGCTTAAAGTGTCACAATGTAAATCGAAGACTTTCATTTTGGTTCTCCTTTGTTAAAGGGAAGGTGATGCTTCCGTTAAGCTCGTTTTTTAAGCAGGTTCTCGCGCTGGTGGCGCGGGGGATGTTTTCTCTTTTGGTCAAGTGGCTTGCGCTCCGCGCGGGCCAGAGGCAGGGAGGGGTGTTTCGATTCCCCCCTCCCTACCTCTGGACTCCACTCTCCCCGCAACGAGTTAAGGGCTGCTCGCCCTTAACAAGCCCAATGTGGAAGTCGAAACGGAAAAAAGCTAGCCGCTGCGCTTAACGCTTTTTTCTCGTTTCTCCCATTTGCTGCTTCGCAGCAGACTTTACGCCCTTGCAGAACATAAAGTTCTGCGAAAACG
>NZ_JAJEQL010000010.1:0-85523 GCF_020687345.1 Faecalibacterium butyricigenerans | reverse complement strand
GCTGACGGCTTCAGAACCGTCAGCGGCGTTTTGCGCTTATTCAGTCAAACAGCGGTCAGTAAAATCAGACGTTGACCTCGCTGTTGTGCTCCGCCTTCTTGTAGGCGGAGGCGGAGTGGAACACGATGTTCAGGCCCAGAACGATCAGCAGAACAGCAAGGATGAGCTGCAGGCCATTGGCGATGAACACAGCGCCCCAAGTGGTCTCACCGGCAGGGATGGTGACAGAAGCAGCATTGCTGATGGCCTTTACCATAGCGATGAGGCGCTGCACCAGAGCAGTGAAGGTGACGCAGAGCATAATGACCAGCGGGGGGAAGAGCATCTTGTTGTTGCGGCCAGTGACCTTCAGGAAGACGCACAGAGTGGCGAGAACCAGAGCGCTCAACAGCTGGTTTGCAGAACCAAACAGGGGCCAGATGTTGGCGTAGCCGATCTTGGTCAGGATGAAGCCGAACACCAGAGTGATGAAGGTAGAGAAGTAGACGTTGCACAGCAGCTTGCGCCAGCCCTCAGCGTGCTCCATATCATCGACGCTGAACAGCTCCTGAAAGCTCATGCGGCCGATGCGGGCCACGGCGTCAAGGCTGGTCAGGGCCAGTGCGGAAACGCACATGGTCATAAAGACGGTAGCAGCATAAGCGGGGACGCCGAACATCTCAAAGAAACCGGCAACGCCACGGCTGAAGATCTGGAACGGAGTACCGGCAGCGGGAGTGCCGTCAGCAGCAGCTGCAGCACCGGCGACGCACAGAGCCAGAACAGCCAGCAGGCTCTCCAGGATCATTGCGCCGTAGCCGACCTTCAGCATATCCTTTTCGTTTTCGACGGTCTTGGAGGAAGTGCCGGAAGAGACGAGGCTGTGGAAGCCGGAGACAGCACCGCAGGCCACGGTGACGAACAGGATGGGGAACATGGTACCCAGCTTCTCGTTGGTGAAACCAGTGAAGACGGGCAGGTTCATGGTGGGATGAGCCACCAGCAGGCCCACAACGGCACCGGCGATCATGGCCACGAACATAAAGGTGGTCATGTGGTCACGGGGCTGCTTCAGCAGCCACATAGGCAGAACAGCGGCAAAGAAGATGTAGACGAAGGTGATATAGCTCCATGCAGCCTTGCCCAGAATGATCGGCAGGTTTGCACCGATGACGAAGGAAAGCACGATGAAGACAATGCTGATGACGCTCTCCTTCCAGCCGGAGAAGTTGAACTTCTTCTGGATGAGACCAAAGACGACTGCAAAGACCATGAACATGATAGAGACCATACCGGCAGCACCGTTGGTCTGAGCAGCCTCGACCAGAGCACCGTCTGCGCCGAAGGCGTTGAAAGTGCCGGCGACCATGTCTGCGAAGGCAGCGATAACGATGCCGCAGAACAGCCAGCAGAACAGCAGGAACAGCTTACGGCCGGTCTTACCGATGTACTTTTCAATCAGCATACCCATGCTCTTGCCGTCGTTCTTGACGGAAGCGTACAGAGCGCCGAAGTCGGTGACAGCACCGAAGAAGATGCCGCCGATGAGCACCCACAGCAGGACGGGCAGCCAGCCAAAGGCTGCGGCCTGAATGGCACCGGTGACAGGGCCTGCACCGGCAATGGAGCTGAACTGATGTGCAAAGACGGTCCAGCCGTTGGTGGGGACATAGTCACGGCCGTCCTCGTGGACGACTGCGGGAGTCTTGGCTTTGGGGTCGATGCCCCATTTGTTGGCCAGCCAGCGGCCGTACAGCGTATAAGCGCCGAACAGACACACGGCTGCGATCAAAACGATGACCAGCGTATTCATTTCTCTATACCTCTTTCCTTTCTTTCACACCGGCAACCGGCAATGTGTCAGGCAGGGCGGCTGTGCCCAAAAGCAGAGCAGGCGAAACGGCCCGGAGGGTGAAAAAAGCCTCCGTCCTCACTGGAAGGATAGAACACAAGGATGCATCCTATCTTCCTCGAAGACGAAGGCCAAACGGCGTATGCACACCGGTCGTTCTCCGCGGTACCACTTCGTTTGCTGCTTTCAGGAGCAGCCGCTTGCGCGTACAGGCGTTTGGCCACCGATACGCTGCCCTGTAACGTGGGCTGGACGGCCACGCGCTACTGCCCAAAATGGGGTTCACGCAGGCTGCTCGCAGGTGAGGGCTGATCGCACTGTGCTGCCGCCTTGCACCGGAATGGCGGCTCTCTGAGCGCAGGGAATGCGAAAAGTCATGTCCTGTTCATTGCATTTGCCGAATGATTGTGTATACTTTAGTCCCGATTTCATAATTTGTCAATATATTTTGGGCAAGTTAGGAGACTCTTCCATTTTTGCGGCGGCGAAGATAAGAAATTTTAGACGATTTTTGTTCAAACGTGAGATGAATAAAACTGAACACAACGACAGATGAAATCTGATAATCTTTGCCAAAGAAAATCAAAATGCTTGACTTTTACGCTTTCAAGTGCTAAAGTACTAACGTAACAAGAGTATGAAAGATCCTCTATTCTATCACAAGAGCAAGGCAAAAAATCGTGCAGCAGGAAAACAGCATAAATAGGTGATTCCATGCTGCTGCCATCGCATGAAAAAGTTGAATTACTATCCATGAAGTGCCGCAAAGGAGGCAGCTATGGCGGATAAAAACCCCAGAAGAAACCCCACCACCGATGCATTGTTCGATGCGATCCTCAGTTTGGAGACGCGGGAGGAGTGCTATAACTTCTTTGAGGACCTCTGCACGGTCAAGGAGATCTCCGATATGGCCCAGCGGCTGGAAGCGGCGAAGCTTCTGCTCAACGGCAGTACCTACGACCAGATCGTGAAGGCTGTGGAGATCAGCACCGCCACCATCAGCCGCATCAACCGCTGCATCCAGTATGGCTCCGGCGGCTACCGCGATACCATTGAGAAGGTACAGAAGGCCGCAAAGCCGGAGTGACATCCGGGCGGGGCTGCACATAGGATGGACTGTGCCCTATCCCTATGAGAGAAAGGAAGGTCCTTCTTATGGCTGATACCACCAACTGCACCCACTGTGTTGCCTGCGATTGTCCCGCCCTGCCGCGCGTTACCTTCGATCAGGCAGTCATCGACCTGATGGAGAGCATCGCTCTGCAGGAGTCGGCGCTGAGCCATATCCTCTGTGCCGAGACCCAGAAGATGAAGGCGGCCCTCAGCATGGAGGAGCTTGACCTGTGCAAGCTGCTGGAGGTCAACGACTCTGCCACCAACATGGTCCACGCCGTGGCGAATCTTGAGCTGGTGCTGAAGGAGAAGCTGGAATTTATCGCCAACAACCTCTACTATCCCTCGACGGAGAACAACACCTGCACCACCACCGAGAGCTGATGTCAGGTGAGAGGAGAAAGTAAAAACGGACAAAAGGCCCTTCTGTGCAGGACGGACTGCGCAGAGGGGCCTTGCTGTTCCCGGAAAATACAGAGCGAATGCCCGGCGTCGGGAGCGCTTGTGCAGCGGAGGCCTGCATAAAAATATGTATAAAAGTCTGAAAAGTGTTTTGTTGGAATTGCTGAATATCGAAATCTGTGCTATACTATATGGTGTTTATCTAAGAGAAAGGGGAACCTGACCTTGCTGCACTACGATGCGATCCTGTTTGACGTGGACGGTACGCTCATTGATTCCGCCCCCGGCATTCTCAATACACTGGAAGAAGTTTTTAAGGCGATGGGCGTGGATGTCGCCCGGAGCGACCTGAACCGCTACATTGGCCCGCCCCTCCGCAAGAGCTTTGGCGAGCATTTCTCGGACCCTGCCAAGATCGAGGAGGCCACCGAGCGCTACCGCACGAGTTATGCCGTCAAGGGCAGCCATGAGGGAGATGCTTACTCCGGCGTGGTGGAGATGCTGGGCCGCCTCAAGGCCGCAGGGCTGACCCTCTGCACGGCCACCTGCAAGCCCACCCATGTCGTGACGCCCATTCTGGAAGAGCAGGGGCTTTCCTCCTACTTTTCGTTCGTGGGCGGCGCGTCAATGGACGAGAGCCGTGACAACAAGACGGACGTCATCCGTCATGTCCTCGACCAGCCGGTCATGCAGGGCAAGCGGGTGCTGATGGTCGGCGACCGCTGTGACGATATGCAGGGCGCAAGGAACTGCGGGCTGGACGCCGCCGCGGTGCTGTACGGTTACGGCAGCAGGGAGGAGGTCGCCCCCTTTGCACCGGTCTTTATGGCCGCAGACTGCAAGGAACTGACGGAATGGATCCTCCGCCCTGTGGACGAGCTTTCCCATTCCTGAACGAGAGGAATCGTGTTTATGAGTCGAAAAATGCAATCGGAAAAAGAAAATATGACTCTCATGCAGAAGCGGGCCGTTCTGGTCTGCGTTCTCTGTGTTCTGGCCGTGCTGCTGACCTTCGGCATCACGACCGCGCTCTTGAAAAAGGGCGGCGACGCCCCCGCGCCCTCGGTCTCTGAGCCGGCGGCAGACCCCGCTCCGGGCGAAGACCTGTCGAGCCATTACCAGATCGACAACGCCTCTGCCGCCCTGCTGACGGAGACCGCCGACGCCGGTGCGGATTACCTGAACGACACCCTCTTCTTGGGAGACTCCAATACCGTCCGCCTCTACAACAACGGCCTTATCTCGCTGCAGCAGTTCTGCGCGAAGGAGGGCATCGGTACGCAGGCGGCGCTCAACGAGGGCATCGTTACCTTTAAGAAAGATTCGAACCACTACACCATCCCGCAGGCTGTGGCCATGATGAAACCCCGCCGGGTGGTCATGACCTTCGGCACCAACGACACCGGGATGGAAGTCTCGGACTTCATCGCCCACTATACGGCGCTGGTTCAAGCCGTCCAGCAGAGCTACCCCTATACCGACATCATCGTGAACACCGTGCCGCCTGTCCCGGTCGATCACTCCAACTATCCCCACATGGACCAGTCCAAGATCGACGACTTCAATATGGCTCTTCTGAATATGTGCGAGCAGCTGGGAGTCCGTTTTCTCAACTCTGCCGAGGCTCTCAAAGGCAGCGACGGCTACGGCATCGCGGACTATTATACCAGCGGCGACATCCATCTCAAGAGCGTCGGCCTCAAAGCTGTGCTGAATTATATCCGCACCCACGCCTGTCAGACCGATGACCGCCGCCCGGACACCAACAACATCCCCACCCGCACGATGGAATATGTCTCCAACCCCAGCTCCGCAGTGGCCGCGCCCAGTTCGGAGGCTGCAAGCTCCAGCGGGAGCCTGAGCGAAAGCGCCAGCGGCTCCGAAAGCTCGAGCAGCAGTGAGAGCACCAGCTCCAGCGAGGGCAAGAAGTTCGAGGCCCACTACCATGTGGACAAGAACGGCGGCGGCACCCTGAGCGTGGGCGGCGATACCGGCAACAACTCTGTGACCTATACCGTCACCGACCCCAGCAAGTCTATCACGGTGACGGCTGTCCCGGCGGACGGCTATGTCTTCGTCAAGTGGAGCGACGGTCTCACCAGCAAGACCCGCACCGATACCGATTTCAAGCAGAATCTGGATGTCACGGCGGTGTTTGGCGCTGCGTCCGTCCACATCACCAGCGAGGGCAAGGGGGCTGTGGGCAGCTCCTATACCTTCAAGGCCAACCTCAGCGGCAAGTATGCCAAGGCCGAACATCTGCGCTGGTACGCCAATGGGCAGGAGGTCACGCAGGCGGCGGGCAAATCCACCATCACCGTTGTGGTGGACAGCTCGATGGTCAACGCCTCCTACAAGATCCACGCAGTCGTCACCTATAACGACTGCAAGGTGAGCAGCAACACCCTGACCATCACCATCGGCAGCGGTGTGTCCAGCGAGTCTGCTCCTGCCAGCAGCTCGTCCTCGTCCAATGCCGGTTCTTCCGGCAGTACATCCGCTTCGTCTTCCTCTGCAAGCTCGGGCAGTTCCAGCAGCTCGTCTTCCGGCAGTTCTTCTGGCAGTTCCGGCAGCAGCTCCTCTCACAGCACCAGCAGCTCCTCGTCTGCATCGTCCAGCACGTCGGGCAGTTCCAAGGCAGAGTCGGAATCGAAGCCGGAGTCCAAAGCCGAGTCCAGCTCGGAGTCCAAGGCGGAATCCAAGTCCGAGGCCTCTGCCAGCAAGGAAACCGAGAGCAAGGCAGAATAAGTTTCACCCTTCTGCGTCCGGCTGCATAGGCTGGGCCGAGAGGAGGCGAGCCGATGGTCTGTGAAGAAATGCGAGTTCCCGGGCTGCCCGGTGCAGAAGATGTGACGGACGGCAACGTGGATTACTACGACATGGACTGGGAGAATATCGAGAACGGCGTGACGGAGGAGCAGATGGCGAAGTGCATCGCAAAAGAGTGCTCCTGTAAGCCGGAGCCGGACTGCGGCGGCAATCTACCGGAGCAGTCTGACGAGGAAGCTTATGAAATGACGCTGGAAGGATAAAAATTACGAGAAGCCAGCTCTGCCGGGCGGGGCTGGCTTCTCGCTGTTCTCAAACCGCAGCCGTTGCCGCGCCCGCTTTTGAGCGGCGGGCTGCACGAAAAAATGATAGAGAAGGGAAAGACAAATGGCAAAATACTATTGCATCCTCTTCGATGCGGACAATACGCTTCTGAATTTCGACGCTGCCGAAAGCAAGGCTCTGGCTGAAACGCTGGTGGAATATGGCATCGAGCCGGACGCCGAGACGGTGCAGACCTACCGCACCATCAACGAAGAGCTGTGGCGTCAGCTGGAAAAAGGCCAGATCCGCCGCGATAAGCTGATGGGGGAGCGTTTTACCCGCTTCCTCAAGGCCATCAATGCAGCAGGCGATGGCGTGGAGATGAACCGCTGCTACCTCGAGCGCCTGTCCACCCACCCCGACCTGATGACCTCCAATGTGCTGGATGTCCTCGGCGAGCTTTCGGAGGTGGCGACGCTGGCGGTCGTGACCAACGGCTTCGAGAAGGTACAGAGCCGCCGGGTGGCGGAGTCGGGCATCCGGAACTACCTCGAGGACGTCTTTGTCTCTGAGAAGCTGGACAGCGAAAAGCCCAGTCGCCGCATCTTTGACGCCGCTCTTCGCGCACTGGGCGTGGAAAACCGGGAGCACGTTCTGGTGGTGGGCGACAGCCTCACCAGCGATATTCAGGGCGGCGTGAATGCAGGTCTTGATACCTGCTGGTTCAATCCCGGCCATGCGGAGAACCCGGGCAAGGTGACACCTACCTACGAGATCGCCTCACTGGAAGAGCTGTATCCTCTGGTGATGGAGCCGGAAGAGCTGGCGAACCTCGGCCTCAAGCACCGCCGCCATCAGCCGTAACGGCGGCGGGACGTCCGTATCCACCCCCTACTGGAAAAGAACACGGAAGATTATTATGCTGATTCATTTGGAAAAACTCGGAAAGAGCTTTGGCGAAAAGGTCGTCCTGCACGACGTGAGCGCCAGTGTAGAAAAGGAAGACCGCATCGGCATCGTGGGTCAGAACGGCGCGGGCAAGACGACGCTCCTCAAGATCCTGACCGGCGTTTACACCGACTATGACGGGGAATTCAGTGTGACCCACGGCGTGACGCTGGGCTATCTGGAACAGAACGCAAAGCTTGACACGACACTTGATATTTACGGGGAGATGCGCTCTTCCTTTGCCCCTGTGCTGGACGCGATGGCCCAGATGCAGATTTTGGAAAAGAAGATGGCGGCCGCTCCAAATGACCCTTCGCTGCTGGAAAAGCACGATGCGCTGCAAAACATCATCGACGCGGCCGACGGCTACAACATGGACGTCAACATCAAAAAGGTGCTGTCCGGCATGGGCTTTGCGCAGGATACATGGAGCAAGAATGTGGGCGTTCTGTCCGGCGGTGAGCTGACCCGTCTGCGTCTGGCAAAGCTCCTGCTGGAAAAGCCGGATGTCCTTATTCTGGACGAGCCGACCAACCACTTGGATTTTGCCACGATGGAATGGCTGGAAAGCTACCTCAAGGGCTACTCCGGTGCGGTCCTTGTGGTCAGCCACGACCGCTATTTCCTCGACAATGTCTGTACCAAGATCTGGGAGGTCTCCTTCCAGACCATGACCACCTATAAGGGCAACTTTTCGGCCTACCTGCCCCAAAAAGAAGCCGCTGACGCCCTGCGCCAGAAGCAGCACGACGCCGATGTGGCGCTGGCTGAAAAGCTGCAGGACTACATCGACCGCAACCTCGTCCGCGCCTCCACCACCAAGATGGCCCAGAGCCGCCGCAAACAACTGGAGAAGCTGGAGATCACAGAGGCTCCGCAGGACGAGACGAATCAGCTCAAATTCCGCTTCGAATACGACGTAGAACCGTGGAATGAGCTGGTGCTGCTCAAGAACCTGACCATCAAGATCGGCGACCGGACTCTGCTGGAGCCCTTTACCTATACGGTCTGCCGCGGCCAGCGGCTCATCATCGCCGGACCCAATGGCGCGGGCAAGTCCACCCTGATGCAAGTGCTGGACGGCAAGCGCCGTCCCTCCGGCGGTATGGTGCGTCTGGGGACGGGCGCACGGCCCAGCATCTTTGCCCAGCAGCAGAACCGCATCGGCGCAGGCCGCGTCATCGACGTCATCTGGAACAAATACCCCCGAATGACCGAATTGGAAGTCCGCAGCCATCTGGCGAAGCTGGGCTTCCGGGGGGAGACGGTCTTCAAGCCCTGCGAAGCCCTGTCCGGCGGCGAGCTGGCCCGTCTGCGCTTCGCGGAGATCGTGCTGGAACGGCCGAATCTGCTTTTCCTCGACGAGCCGACCAACCACTTGGACATCTACACCCGCGAAAATCTGACCGAGGCGCTGATGGCCTACACCGGCACGCTGCTCCTCGTCACCCATGACCGTCATCTGATGAACAGTCTGGCCTGCCCCATCCTCTATCTTGAGGACGGCAAAGCGGTTATTTATCCCAGCTACGATGCCCTGATGGGCCGCGCCGCTCCTGCCCCCGTGGCAGAGAAGAGCGGCGAGCCTGCTAAGGCAGGCTACGGCAAGGAACAGCGCCGCCGCCGGGCAGAGCTGCGCGCCAAGATCAAAGCCTGCGAGGACGAGATGGAGGCCTGCGGTGCCCGGGAAGTCGAGCTGGAAAACGAGATCAACTCACCGGAGGTCTACAACGACCCGCAGCTCCTGCGGGAAAAAAGCGACGAGCTGAGCGACCTGCGCTTCCATCAGGACGAGCTTTTTGCCGCGTGGGAAGCCGCTGTCGAGGAGCAGGAGCAATACGAGCAGTCCGCAGGCGAAGAATAAGCTGCGGCACAAAGGGGGAGCGCCAATGGCAAACCGAGATCATGATCCGAAGAAAACACACGAGATCGCACTTTCTGGCCTGCTGTTTGCGCTGGCGATGGCCCTTTCCTTTCTCGAGGGCACGCTGGTCATCCCGGGCCTTGCGCCGGGCATGAAGCTGGGCCTTGCGAACATCGTGGTGATGTATGCACTGTTTTTCATGGGAGTGCGGCAGGCGTTGTATCTCGACCTGCTCAAGGCGCTGTTCGTCTTTCTCGTCTCCGGGGGAACGGCAGGCTTTCTCTCCCTCTGCGGAGGCCTGCTGTCCCTGCTGGTGATGTGGGTGCTTTACTATAAGCTCCCGTTCCAGCCCACATGGTTCATCCTGTCGGTCTGCGGCGCACTGGCCCACAACGTCGGCCAGCTGCTCGGCGCAGGACTTATCCTGTCCTCGGCGATGTCGCTCTATTATGCGCCGGTGATGCTGGTGCTGGGCCTTATCATGGGCGCGCTCACATCCCTGACCCTCAAAGCCATCCTCCCCGCACTGGGGCGGCTGGGCTACAACACCCGGGAAAAGCGCTGAACAGTTGCATCGAAAGAAGTTTTTCGCTATAATAAAATGATAGATTTGATTTGACCCTACAAAAAAGCCGCCCTTATGGGTGACTCGCATCCGAGGGACGGCTGGGAGGTTTTGCACTATGTCTGAAAAAGTTACGGTCAAGGTGGAGCGGAGCGTTCTCCATCTTCCGGCCATCGCCCTGCGCGGGCTGGTGGTCTTCCCCAACAATCTGCTCCACTTCGAGGTGGGCCGCGAGAAGAGCATCGCCGCTGTGGAGTGGGCCGTCAGCAACAACTCGGACGTCTTCCTCGTGGCGCAGAAGGAGATGAAGGTCGAAGAGCCCAAGTCCGCCGACCTCTATACTTATGGCGTCGTGGCCGAGGTCAAGCAGGTGATGCGGGTGTCGGACGACCTCGTCCGCATTCTGGTCGAAGGCAAGTACCGGGCCAAGCTCTCCGAGATGGAGGACGACGGCAGCTTCCTGCTGGCCACGGTCCGCCCGGCTCCGGTAAAGATGGCAAAGCCCGAGGAAATGCCGGAGGCAGATGTCCTCGTCCGGAACGTCAAAAAGAGCTTCGACGAGCTTCTGGCGCTGAATCCCCATATCGGTAAGGATGTGGTATTTGCTATCACCACCAGCACCGACCCTGCCTTCCTGTCGGAGTACATCCCGGCCAACCTCTTGTTCCGCTTCGAGGACAAGCAGGCCATTCTGGACGAAGGCACCCTGATGGGCCGTCTGCGCCTGCTCATCGAGAAGATGCACCGGGAGCGCCGGATGCTCGAGATCGACAAAGAGATCGCCCAGAAGGTGGACGAAGCGATGGACAAGAACCAGCGCGACTACTACCTCCACGAGCAGCTCCACATGATCAGCGAGGAACTGGGCGAGGACGACGACACCACCGCCGAAGCCGAGGAGTACCGCCGGAAGATCACCGCTCTCCATCTGGATGAGGAACGGGAGAAGAAGCTCCTCAAAGAGGTGGACCGCCTCTCCAAGATGCAGAGCAGCAATCAGGAGGGGACGGTCATCCGCACCTATCTGGATACCTGCCTCGACCTGCCATGGAACACCTTCACGGAGGATGATCTGGACATCGCCAAGGCCCAGCGGGTGCTGGATCGTGACCACTACGGCCTGAAGAAGGTCAAGGACCGCATCCTCGAGGTGCTGGCCGTCCGTAAGCTGGCCCCGGACGTCAAAGGCCAGATCATCTGCCTCGTCGGCCCTCCGGGCGTCGGCAAGACCAGCATCGCCCGCTCCATCGCCGAAAGCCTGAACCGCAAGTATGTCCGTCTGAGCCTCGGCGGCGTGCGGGATGAGGCTGAGATCCGCGGCCACCGCCGCACCTACATCGGCGCGATGCCCGGCAAAATCATCAGTGCGATGATCACCGCAAAAAGCTCGAATCCGCTGATGCTGCTGGATGAGATCGACAAGCTTGCCGGTGACTTCCGGGGCGACCCGGCCGCCGCTCTGCTGGAAGCCCTCGACCCCGAGCAGAACAGCACCTTCAACGACCACTTCATTGATATGCCGTTTGATTTGAGCCATGTGCTCTTTATCACCACGGCCAACGACCTCAGCGCCATCCCCGGCCCGCTGCGCGACCGTATGGACGTCATCGAGCTGCCCAGCTACACCCGGGTAGAAAAGTACAACATCGCCCGCAAGCATCTGGTGCCCAAGCAGCTGGATGCCTGCGGTCTGACCGGCAAGGTCGCTTTCTCCCAGAGCGCCCTCTACGGCATCATCGACGGCTATACCCGCGAGGCCGGTGTCCGCAATCTGGAGCGTACCATCACCAGCGTCCTGCGCAAGTGCGCCCGGAAGATCGCATCCGGCGAGGCGGAAAATGTCTCCGTCACCGGCACCAGCCTCGAAAAGCTGCTCGGTCCCCGGATGGTCAAGCCCGAGTTCCTGAACCGCACCAATGCCATTGGCATCGCCAATGGTCTGGCATGGACCAGCATCGGCGGCGAGACTCTGCCCATCGAGGTGCAGGTCATCGACAACGGCAGCGGTAAGATCACCGTCACCGGCTCTTTGGGCGATGTGATGAAGGAGAGCGCACAGCTGGCCATCACCTACGCCCGGGTCCATGCCGCTGAGTACGGCATCGACCCGGAGCGCCTCAAGAAGTGCGACCTGCACATCCACGCCCCCGAGGGCGCAGTGCCTAAGGACGGCCCCTCGGCCGGTGTCACTTTGACCACTGCTCTCATCTCCTGCCTGTCCGGCATCCCGGTGCGAGGCGATGTGGCCATGACCGGCGAGATCACCCTCCACGGCAATGTGCTGCCCATCGGCGGTCTGCGGGAGAAGAGCATGGCGGCGTACCGCGAGGGGATGAAGACCGTCCTCATCCCGAAGGATAATCTGTCCGACCTGTACGAGGTGGACGACGAGGTCAAGAAGAACATCGAGTTCCTGCCCATGTCCAATCTGTCGCAGGTGCTCGCTGCCGCACTCCTCAAGCCAAAGACGGTATCGGCGGGCCATCCCCGTGCCAAGAAGGGAAAGCCCGCTGAGGCTGCGGCCCTGCCGCAGCCGACCGAAAAGCCGCAGACGGGCGCGGTCTGCTGAGACGAAAGGAACGCAGCTATGAACTATAATAGAGCGGATTTCATTGCAAGCTACGGCATCTCCAGCCAGCTGCCCGAGAGCGACCGCCCGGAGCTGAGCTTCTCCGGCCGCTCCAACGTGGGCAAGTCCAGCCTTATCAACAAGCTTTGCAGCCGTAAGAACCTCGCCCGCGTGTCCAGCACGCCGGGCAAGACAGCGACCATCAACTTCTACGCCGTGGACGACTGCTATTTCGTCGATCTGCCCGGCTACGGCTATGCCAAGGTGAGCAATGCGGATCGTGAGCGCTGGGATGACCTCATCAACAGCTACTTCGAGGCGCAGCGCCATCATACCCTGCTCGTCCAGCTCATCGACTGCCGCCACGCCCCCAGTGCCGACGATTTTCAGATGCTGCGTTATCTGCATTACCATAACATCCCCTTCGTCGTGGCGCTGACCAAGGCCGACAAGCTCAAGAAGAGCCAGCTGGCTAAGACGCAGGAGGAGTTCGAAACGCTCTGTCTGCCGTATGGCTGCCAGAAGGTCGTGCTGACCAGCGGCGAGAATGGCTATGGCATCCCGGAGCTGCAGGCAGTGCTGGATGCTGCCATCGCAGCCGAGTACAAAGAAAACGCAGAGGACGCGGAGTGACCCTATGGCCTACAACGAATTTGCTTATTTCTACGATGAGTTCAACGGTGAAGCGGATTATGATGCGCTCTATGCCCATATCCACAAGGAGCTGGATGCTCACGGGATCCGTGACGGCATCCTCGCCGACCTCGGCTGTGGGACAGGGGAGCTGACCCTGATGCTCACACAGGCGGGCTATGATATGATCGGCATCGACCAGTCAGAGGAGATGCTCTGCGTCGTCCGGGACAAGGCCGAGCAGCTCGGTCTTTCCGGCGGGCTGCTTCTGCTGCGGCAGGATCTGCTCAAGCTTGACCTCTACGGCACCATCCGGGGGGCAGTGTCTACCTTTGACACTTTCAATCATATCCCTGATTTGGACAAGGCCATCGCCAACGCCGGTTTCTTTATGGAAAAGGGCGGTGTTCTCCTGTTCGATATGAATACGCCCTATAAGCATCAGAACGTGCTGGGGGAGAACGTCTTCACCTTTGAGGAGGAGGACGCTTCCTGCGTCTGGCGCAACCACTACAGCGCCGCCGACCGCCGCGTGGAGATCAGCGTGGACATCGACTACCGCGAGACGGGGGAACACTTCCACGAGCAGTTCTACGAGTACACCTACGACCTTGAGACCATTCGCACTGCGCTGGAAAAGCACGGCTTTGCGCTGGAGAGCGTCTGCGACGGCGAGAGCTTCGGTCCGCTGACCGATGAGAGCGAGCGCTACTTCTTCTGTGCAGTCAAACAGTATACCCAATTGGAGGATAAATAATATGTCGAATCTGATCCGCGGCATTTCTGAGAACGGCGGCGTCGTGTTCTGTGGCGTGGACTCTACCGAGATCGTCCGCAAGGCGGAAAAGCTGCATACCACCAGCGCTACCTGCAGCGCGGCTCTGGGGCGTCTGCTCACCGGCGTGTCTCTGATGGGCGCAATGCTCAAGGATGATGGCGATTCCATCACCCTGCGCGTGTCGGGCGGCGGCCCGGCGGGTGTCGTCATCGCCTGCACCGACGCACACGGCAATGTAAAGGGCTGCATCGACCATCCGCTGGTCGAGCTTCCCGCAAAGGAGAACGGCCATCTGGATGTCGGCGGCGCCGTCGGAAAAGACGGTGTATTGACGGTCATCCGGGACAACAAGCTCCAGAAGGAGCCAACCGTCGGTCAGGTGCCGCTGGTGTCCGGCGAGATTGCCGAGGACATCACCAGCTATTATGCCTACAGCGAGCAGATCCCCACGGTCTGTGCGCTGGGCGTTCTGGTGGACAAGGATCTGTCCATCGTCTGCGCGGGCGGCTATCTGCTGCAGCTCCTGCCGGGTGCGACCGATGCCGAGATCACCCGTCTGGAACAGAACATCGCCGCTATGCCCTCTGTCACCGAGATGCTCCACGCAGGGAAGACCCCGCAGGATATGATGGAGCTTGCAATGGCAGGCTTCGACCCGCAGATTCTTGACACCCGCGAGGTGCAGTATCAGTGCGATTGCAGCGAGGAGCGCACGAAGAATATGCTTCTCAGCCTTGGCCGCAAAGAGCTGGAAAAGCTCCGGGACGAAGACCCGCGCTGCGAGGTGGTCTGTCATTTCTGCCACACCAAGTATGAGTTCGACTTGAACGAGCTTCTGGCAGAGACGGCGCCGGACGAGAAATAAATGCTTCAAAAATCCATATTATAGAGCAGTTTGCATTTCTGATGTACAAGCAGGATCTGCGAACGGCATACCGCATTGTCGGAGCGGAAGTGCTCTGGGCAGTGCGGTATTTTTATTTGCAGATGTTTGCCACGATGGTATAGACGACCCGGTAGTGGAGCGTGCTTTCTTCGACAGAAACGTCTTCTTTGCGGGCCAGAAGCTCAAAATCGGGCCAGTTTGCCTGTAAAGCTTGCTTACTTTGCAGCCTTGCGATGGCCAGAGCTTGCTCCTCTGTCCGCTCCAGATCAACAACTTCTTTATAATAATAGCTCGTCTCTTCGATGAAACATGGAAAAGGGATGCCAAAAGCTTCCGGCTGGTCGTGCCGGATGACGGCCTTGGCCTCAGATGCGGTGGGAACAGGATGAAGGGAGGGCAGAGCAATCGACTGCCCATTCCAGAACAGCGTCCGGCGCACGGTCTGCCTGCCGGTGAGTTGCTCGGTGGGTAGTGTAAGAGCCGCTTCCTGCTCGTCTTCCCACTCGAACTGCGCCCGGACGATGCCTGCAGCAGGCTGAAAAATGAGCGTTCTGTCCCGTTCGGTACGGGCTGTCCCGATGAGGCCCTGACCGGCTTCTACTGCCTGCCCGGGGACGACCAGCATCGTGCCGCTGACAAGGTTCGTGCTTACCACAGTGCCGGACACTTTGGCACGGAGACCGTGAAGCGTTCCGGCAGCAATGTCGGGCACAGGCTTTGCGACCGCTGCTTCTGCCACCAGCTTTCCTTTTGTAAAGTTGAGGCTTGCCCAAGAGAACTCGCCGCTCTGGAGCAGGGCGTATTCTCCGGCTGTGAGTTTGTCCTGCGTGACGACATTTCCCGGGAAAAGCCCGGTCTCCCATAGGACGACGGCGGCGCGCGCCTGCTGGCCGGGCGTCAGCCCCACCGGCTCGATGAACCAGACAAACCCTTGGAGCCAAAGCAGGAGCGGGAGAAAGACAAGACATCCTGCCCAAAGCCCTCGGCGCTGGAACAGAGGGCGGAGACGGAAAAAAAGACCGCAGCGCTTCTGGATGCGCAGCCGCACCCGCCGCTTGCGGGCCAGAGCAGCCAGCTTTCGGTAATGCCATGCAGCGCACCGGGCCGAAAATCCGCCGGGCCGGGGGACGACATCTGAAAGGGGAAGACTTCCGGCTGCGGCGGCCGTCAGCAGCCCTTCGGGATCACCATTCTGTGCGGAAAAGGAGATGCCTGCCCAGTGCTGGATCAGTTCCATGATAAAAGCTCCTATTCTTTCGAGAAGTCCGTCCGAAGGATCTGCCCACAAAGGGTGAGCCGCCGGGCAGAGAGCGTTTCGATCTTCAAATCGTCGCCGTAAACGGTCAGGATGCCCCTGCCCAGCTCGAGGCAGAGCTTGCCTTCCTCATAGGAGAGGATGCGCCGGAACTGTTCGATCTCCATCCGTCCTCCGCACAGGTAAAACGAGGCCCGTCCGTAGAAGTTCTGGGGCGGCTGACGGAACAACCGCCGGAACCAGCCGCGCGGGGAGCATTTTTGCTTTCGTTTTCTTCCCACGCTGCTCCCTCCCGCCGTGCAAAATGCTGCCAATTACCACATATATATGGAAATGGAGGGTGCGCATATGATTCAGAAAGAGAAAATCCGGAACGCAGGATATTTTCTGGCGGCATTGACAGCGGGGCTTCTGCCCTTTGCCGCACCAGAGCGTTGTGCGCAGGCTTTACGGGAGGGGCTGACGCTCTGCGGCGGTTCTCTGCTGCTCTCGCTGTTTCCGTTCCTCATCGTATCCACGCTGCTGATCCAGTGCCCGGCAGCGGGTGTACTGGGCTTGCCGTTTTATCCTGTGGAACGGCTTATCGGGGTGCGTGCTCCGGCAGCAGGGAGGGTGCTCCTCGTTGGGTTTCTGGGAGGCTTTGCCCCGGCGGCCAGCGCAGCGGCTGAGGCCGTCCATTCTGGGCAGCTCACAGCCCAAGAGGCAGACGCCATCCTTCCGGCCTGTGTCTGCTCCGGCCCTTCCTTTGTGATACTGACGGTAGGACGATCGATGCTGGGCAGCGCAGAGCTGGGCGTTCTGCTGTTCCTTGCGCAGGTGATGGCGGGTTATCTGTGTGCCGCTCTTCTGGCACGGCTGGAGCCTCCACTCGCATCAAAGCGGTCGGAGGTCAAGCTTTCCGAGGCTCGTGTTCTCCGGCTGGACAGCATCATTGCACAGGCCGCACAGACTTATGTAAAGCTCTGCGCCTTTGTCCTGTTCTTCCGGATGCTGGCCGCAGGAGCAGGGGAAGTGCTGCCCTCCGGCGCGGGAGTCTTCTGTGCGATGCTGCTGGAAGTCTGCTCTGGCTGTGACCTGGCGGCCCAAAGCGGTCGGTTTGCAAGCATGCTGTGCTGTGCGGCATTGAGCGTACAGGGACTTTCTGTTCTGATGCAGGTGCGTACCATCTGCCCGTCGGAAATGACGCTCCGCCCACTATACCGCGCCCGGCTGCTCCATCTGCCGCTTTCCCTACTGCTGTTTTACCTTCTGCTTCCTCAACGGGCGCAGGAGACCTTCAGCACCCTGTGCGGGCAGGTCATAACGATGCGCCGCCTCCCTCCAGACTGTGCGCTGCTGATCTTTGCCGGATGCTGCTTTGCAGTCTGTGAGCTGAGCCGTACCGTTGGAAGCGACAGAGAAGATATGAAAAAATCGTCCGATAAAGTTGCGAATCAATATTGACAGCTCCCGGCTTTTATGGTAAAATACTACACGTTGCAATGAGTGCAATGTGCTACTGTGGCTCAGCCGGTAGAGCAGCTCACTCGTAATGAGCAGGTCGTCCGTTCGAATCGGATCAGTAGCTCCAAAGTAAAATCCCCGAAAAGTGGCTTCGCGCCTAGCTTTTCGGGGATTTTTGTTTGTCTGCGAAAATGCCTTTCGAGGGGGATGTGGGCTCTGATTACCCCCATTTCCCGAGAAGTTTTTTGAAATGGAAATCAAAAAGGACCCGAAATTTGGAAGAGGCCAAGCCGCTTGTCAATGAAGCGTGGAACAACAAAACCTACATCTTGACCGCAGATGACTTTGCCGGGGTGAGCTTTACGCACGGGCACTGATTCCAGCCAAAAAGCAGTTGCATTATCGGTAAGCATCTGTTAAAATAGATACGCGGCGCTACACCGAATAAAAAGCCCCCACATGGGGCTTTTTGCTGTATATAAACACTCTGACGATTTCTGAACACTGCCGCCTGACCACGCGGCACAGGATGCACGGCTGTTTTCCGTGCGCAGAAAGGAAAAACATTATGCCTTCTTTGACGACCTACAAGCTGCTCAAGCAGGAGCACAACGCCCGGCGGGGTGAGTTCAAGACTGTGCACGGCACGGTGCAGACGCCCGCATTCCAGAATGTTGCGACCGCTGGCGCGATCAAGGGCGGTCTGTCCGCTCACGACCTGAAGGACATCGGTGCACAGGTCATGCTTTGCAACACCTACCATCTGCATCTGCGTCCCGGCGACAAGCTGGTGGCGGAGATGGGCGGCCTCCACAAGTTCACCCGCTGGAACGGACCCATCCTCACCGACAGCGGCGGATTTCAGGTGTTCAGCCTCGCCAAGCTGCGCAAGATTACCGAGGAGGGTGTGACCTTCGCATCCCACCTTGATGGCCACCGCATCTTCATGGGGCCAGAGGAGAGCATGCAGATTCAGGCAAACCTCGGCTCTACCATCGCAATGGCTTTTGATGAGTGTGTGGAGAACCCTGCTCAGCATGACTACTCCAAGGCCAGCTGTGAGCGCACCACCCGCTGGCTCAAGCGCTGCAAGGCCGAGATGGCCCGCCTGAAACATGAGGGCATCTCGGTCAACCCCGACCAGCTGCTCTTCGGCATCAATCAGGGCTGCACCTTTGCCGACCTGCGCGTGGAGCACATGAAGCAGATCGCTGACCTTGACCTCGACGGCTACGCCATTGGCGGCCTCGCAGTGGGTGAGCCTACCGATGTGATGTACGAAATGATCAGCGAAGTCGAGCCGTATATGCCCAAGGACAAGATCCGTTATCTGATGGGCGTGGGCACCCCCGGCAACATCATCGAGGCTGTCTCCCGGGGCGTGGACCTCTTTGACTGCGTCATGCCCAGCCGCAATGCCCGCCACGGCCACCTGAACACATGGGGAGGCATCATCAACATCAAGAACGCCAAGTACGAGCGGGATGAGCGCCCCATCGACCCCGCCTGCGGATGTCCGGCCTGCCGCAACTACTCCCGTGCCTATATCCGCCACCTGTTCAAGGCAGAGGAGCTTCTGGGGATGCGTCTGGCTGTTATGCACAACCTCTGGTTCTACAATCATCTGATGGAGCGGATCCGCGATGAGCTGGATGCAGGCACCTTTACAGCCTTCCACGACCGCTATGTCAAGCTGCTTGATACACGAATTTGAGATTTGGCCTTGAAACGTGCCGGATAAGCGCGTATAATAAGGTCATATGAATTTGAGAGGAGATTTTGCCCCATGCAATTTCTGACTACGACCGAAAGCTACATCAGCCTCTTCTTTACTCTGGCTCTGATGCTGGTGATGCTCTACTTCATGATCTATCGTCCCCAGAAGAAGCAGGAGAAGAAGGACGCAGCAATGCGCTCTTCTCTGGAAATCGGCGATCAGGTCACCACCATCGGCGGCATCATCGGCCGTGTGGTCGCCATCAAGGACGACACCTTCGTGCTGGAGACCGGTGCTGACCGCGTGAAGATTCGCTTCACGAAGAACGCTATCAGCTCCGTCGAGAAGCTGAATATGGACAACGCCCCCAAGAAATAATAATTTCCCGGATCCGTGCTTTAAACGCGCTTCCCTGCATACAGTAGGTGCAGGGAGGCGCGTTTTTATGTCTGATGCAAAGAAATTTCCGGCAGTGGGCTTGCTGACGGTTTTCGGGCTGGGCAGTGCGGCAGCGGCCGGATGTCTGACGGGATCCGGCTGGCTGATGGTCCAACAAGGTTTGACGCAGGACGCGGCGGCATCGCTTGCCACTGCGGCAGTCTGCCTCGGCAGCTTTCTCAGCGGTCTGTTGATGTCGCTCTTGCAGAAAGGAAAAGGGCTTGTCTGGGGCGCGGCAGAGGGTGCGCTTTTTGTGGGGCTGCTATTTCTTCTGGGCACACTGTACCAGAGTGAGTGGGGGACGATGCAGTTCGTCCGGGCCGGGCTTGTCCTGTTGATGGGCGTTCTGGGCGGTATTTTCGGAATGCTGCGTGCAGAGCACAGGCGGCGCTGAATGCTGGCCAGACGCTACAGCGGTCATACACGACGAGATCAGGAGGGTAAAGACACGATGTGGGTCTATCAGGAAACGAAAACAGAAGCGAATACACTTGTGCCGCTATTGCCGGAGAGGGAGCCGCTCCCTATGAAAGAAGCAGAGCAGACCAGCCATACGCCGGAGCCGCCGCAAAAGGAGATACCCCGGCGGAAGCGCTTTCGAGCCAGCCGGGACTGCATCCTGCTGGCGGCGGCTTATCTCTTCGGCACGCTGATGGCGGGCATCCTGCAGGCGCTGTGTGATGCCGAAGAGATGGAGACGCTGGCCTATTACCTGAGCTGCTGGCGCAGTGCATTTGCGGCGTCCAGCACGCCGCAGGCCGTGGGGTTGTTTGGGACAGAACTGGCTGTCGTCCTTGGCGCAGCGGCGGTGTTCCTTCTGCTGGGGCTTTCTGCCGTAGGGCCTCTGCCCATCTTTTTATTTGCGATGCTATATGGGACAGGTTCAGGTCTGCTCTCGGCACAGCTTCTGATAGGTCTTGGCGGAAAGCAGCTCGTTTTATTCCTGCTTACTGCCAGCCTGCCGACGGCTCTGGCGGCTGGGGCACTCTGCCTCTTCGGTGCATCCGCCCTACAGGTCAGCAGCCGCATCCACGCCTTTTCCTTCGGGAGAGGCGGGAAGGGGGGTGGCATTCCCCATACCGCAGGGGCACAGCTTCTGGTAGGACAGTTTGCCTTGCTGACTGTCTGCCTCTGCCCACTCTGCGGCGCAGCCACCGGGCTTGTGTGCCTCGCAAATCGTCTGATGCAGGCCGGATAAGCGGCTGGTTTTCTTGCGGCTCCGGGCCGGATGTGGTATGATAATACAAGTATATAAAAGTAATGCAAACAGCACGACATTGGAGAGTCCAGAATGAAAGAACCGAAACTGAAAACCGTATATGTCTGCTCCAATTGCGGAGAGACAAGCCCCCGCTGGATGGGCCGCTGCCCGAGCTGCGGCAGCTGGAATACTATGAACGAGGATGTGGTCGCTGAGGCACCCAAAGCCGGCCTTACCGGCGGCAAGGCGGCTGCCCCTGTCCGTCAGGAGGGCGTCACTTCGCTGACCGCAAAGCGGCTGGCTGACATCAGCACCACCGAGGAGAAGAGCCGCATTCTGACTGGCATCTCCGAGCTTGACCGTGTGCTGGGCGGCGGCATCGTGCTGGGCGGCGTCGTGCTGCTGAGTGGTGAGCCGGGCGTGGGCAAATCCACCATGCTGCTGCAGCTCTGCGGTGCCATCTCCAACCAGCACACTGTGCTGTATATCACAGGCGAAGAGTCTGTCCGCCAAGTCAAGCTGCGTGCGGCCCGGTTGAAGGTCCCGCAGGACAATATCTATCTGGCCGCCGAAAACGATGTGGACGAGATCTGTGGTCTTATCGAGAAGGAAAAGCCCGAGCTTGTGGTCATCGACTCCATCCAGACGATGCGGTGCATGGACATCTCCTCTTCTGCTGGCACAGTCAGTCAGGTGAAAGAGAGTGCGGCCCGTCTGCTGGCTGTCGCCAAAAAGCAGGAGATTCCGATGTTCATCGTGGGCCATGTCAACAAGGACGGTGCCATTGCCGGCCCGAAGGTCATGGAGCACATTGTGGATACGGTGCTTTACTTTGAGGGAGACAAGATGCTCCCATACCGCATCCTGCGGGCCGCGAAGAACCGCTATGGCTCGACGAATGAGCTGGGAATGTTCGATATGACGGGGCAGGGCCTTGAGGAGATCGAGAATCCGTCTCAGATGCTTCTGGAAGGCCGTCCGCTGGGGGTTTCCGGCAACTGTGTGGCCTGTACGATGGAGGGCAGCCGCCCCATCCTCAGCGAGATACAGGCCCTTGCGACCAAAACGAATTTCCCGGCCCCCCGGCGGGCCTGCAGCGGCTATGATTACAACCGCATGAACCTGCTCATCGCTGTGCTGGAAAAACGTGCAGGCTACTTCTTCGGCAATCTGGATGTATATATCAACATCGTCAGCGGCATCACGCTGCGGGACACTGCCTGCGACCTTGCGGTCTGCCTGAGTATGGTATCGTCGCTTCTGGACTGCCCGGTAAGCGATAAGCTCATCGCCATCGGCGAAGTCGGCCTTGGCGGTGAGGTGCGCAGCGTGCCGAATCTGGAGCAGCGTCTGCGAGAGGCTGAGCGCATCGGCTTTGAGCGCGCCGTTGTACCCAAACACAGCCTGTCGCACCTCAATGCCGCCGACTATCCCGGCATGAAGCTGGTGGGAGCCGCCTATATCTCGGACGCCATCCGTGCCCTGAAATCCGATCGTCTGTAATGATAAGAAGAGGAAGCTATGTCGATCTATCTGGATGAGAAAAACCCCGAAAAACACAAACCCTTTGATGATGCCTCGCCGGACATCGTCGCATATGTACGCTATCTGGAAGTCATCGCAGGCAAAAGCCCGAATACAGCCTTCAGCTACTATTGTGACCTGCGCAATTTCAGCCGCTTTATGAAGCGTCGGCGCGGCCTTGCAGCAGAGAACGCCGAGATCAAGGACATTGACCCCAAGGGCCTTGATACGGCATTCTGGGGTAGCGTGACCAAGGAAGACGTCTACGAATACCTGTATTTTCTGAACCGGGAATGCGGCAACAAAAAATCTTCGACAGCCCGGCGGCTGGCCAGTCTCCATGGCTTTTATGATTATCTGGTCAATCAGGTCGATTTGCTCAAAGAGAATCCCACAGCCTCCATCAAGCCGCCCAAGCAGGATAAAGTCCTGCCCAAATATCTGACCGCAGAACAGTCGATGGACTTACTGGAAAGCACCCAGACTCAGAGCGATTTTCCCGAGAGAGATTACTGTATGGTGGTGCTCTTTTTGAACTGTGGAATGCGTCTTTCGGAACTTGTGGGGATGAATCTCGGTGACATCGACATGGAACAGCGGCAGATCCGTCTGTTCGGTAAGGGCCACAAGGAGCGGATGGTCTATCTGAACGATGCCTGCATTGAGGCCTTGCAGATCTATCTGAACAAACGCAACACGATGGAAGGCCTGAACCCCAAGGAAAGAGCTGTCTTTATCACCCGGCGGCGCAAAGAGCGCATTTCCAACCGCAGGGTAGAGCAGCTGGTGACAGGAGCAATGAAAGCGGCGGGTCTGCGCGGTTTTTCGACGCATAAGCTCCGTCACACGGCTGCGACCTTGATGTATCAGACCGGCAATGTGGACATTCTGACCCTCAAGCAGCTTCTGGGCCACAGCAGTGTCGGCACGACCCAGATCTATACGCACCTGCAAGAATTTCAGGTGCGTGCGGCCATTGAGCAGAACCCGCTGGGCGAGGTCAAAAAGGCACGCTTGGATACAACATCAAAGGAGACAGGGGAGAGCAGAGGGGAATTTGCCGCTCCTTCATCGGATGAGGCTGAAAATGATGAACCGAGCGGCCCGATGGAGGCCTTTGAGGGTGCCGCGCAGGAGGGCTTCCGGGTAGATGTGTCGAGCCTTACGGATACGGAGAGTACCGACAAATGATGACATCTGAGCAGATACAGCTCTACGAACCGGACATCATCCTGACCGGCGGCTGGGGGCTGGTGTCGAACATTCTGCACGATGAGATACTTGCGGATGACGCCGAGTGGATCAAGCCCAATGGACAGACAGCGTTATGGTATTATACGAGCTATTCAGTCCGCTCGGAAAAAGAAACGCTCGTTGTGAGTATGCCGCATCCGAATCGAGCGGCGAAGTGCTGAACATTAGAGCTGGAAAAGATTTTGCGAGAGACCGGACGATTATAAAGAATGCAAGAAACATATAAAATGTGTTGCGTTAAATAACAGAACTGTACCAAACGCGAAAAAATGATCTAGCCAGCCCAGAAGGCTCAGAAGCCGCTGGAAAGGCCCGAAATCTGGAAAAGAGGGCTTTTTCACTCCCCTATATTTCGTATAACCTGCATTATACGAAACGATATAAATTTCAAAAACAGAGGCCCCCTTCTCCTGCCTTCTTCTGATGACGCAGGTTTCGGAGGCCTCTGAGCCTTTTCTCTGATTTACTTTTCTGGAAATGATTCCCCTTTTGAATGGGCACGGTAATTTGAGTCGCTCAGAACATCCGGCCTATGACTGCGGCGTATCCAACGGCTGTGTCCCGAAGTATGCACAGATTGCTTCATAGTAGATCCGCGCCACGGCTTTACAGCCGTCCTCACTGCCGAACCGTGCCACATCTTCTTCGCTGGTCACAAAGCACTGTTCTGCCAGAACGGTCGGACAGTTTACATCTTCCAGCAGCGTAAAGCTTCGCTCGCCTCTCACCTCGGTGTAGGTGCTCTCTACAAGCTGCTTTGCCTCTCCCTGATAATAGATGTATCGGATGCCGCCGTGGCCGCGCAGTCTTGCGCCTGCGGCCCCCATCCCCTGTGCCAGCTGCTGGGCAAAATAGTAGCTTTCCTGATGCCATGTACGGCCCGGAACGGACGGATAACACTCAAAGCCCGACGCGGCAGAACCCTCCGGCGCTGAATTGCCGTGGATGGAGAGAAGCAGCTGCGGGCTTTGGGCGTTGATGGACTCTGCCCGCTCGCTGGGCTTTGCAGTAATGTCATAGCGTTCCCGGGAACGCAGAGGGATGTAGTTGGGATCAGCCTCCAGCAGCGCAAGCAGTGCCTCAGACGTCTGAGCCGTTATCTCTTTTTCTTCAACGACTCCCCTTGCGCCCGGGTCACTCCCGCCATGCCCGGCGTCGATACAGACCCGATAAGGCGGGTCGCCAACGACAGGCCGAAAGGACTCCCCTGTCTCATTCCTGCCCGTACCAGACAGTGCAGCATTCCAGAGCAGAAAGGCTGCACCAAAGCAGACAACACACACCAGAAGGCTGATGACCGTCGCGGCAGATGGGCCGCGCTGTTTTCTTCTACGGGTGTGTTTTGGATTTGAACGTCCGGTTGCCATTGCTTTACTTCAGCTCAACGACGGTGACGCCGCTTTCACCTTCGCCATAACGGCCCAGACGGAAGCTCTTGACCATCCGGTTGCCTCGCAGATGCTTGTGGATGGCAGTGCGCAGTGCACCGGTGCCGTTGCCGTGGATGAGATACACCACAGTCTGTCCGTTCAGGATAGCGCGGTCGATGAAGGAATCCACCTCCGGCAGAGCCTCGTCCACCGTGAGACCCAGCAGATTGCACTCCATTTTTGCGGTGCGTTGTACCCTCTCCACCCTGCCGTTGGGACGATTGGCATCGCCGGTCAGGCGGGAGTAGCG
This sequence comes from Faecalibacterium butyricigenerans, assembly GCF_020687345.1. Classification (NCBI taxonomy): domain Bacteria; kingdom Bacillati; phylum Bacillota; class Clostridia; order Eubacteriales; family Oscillospiraceae; genus Faecalibacterium; species Faecalibacterium butyricigenerans. The sequence continues at coordinate 60,389 of NZ_JAJEQL010000010.1, read as the reverse complement.
TTGCTGGGCCTTGGTCTGAGGCTTCGCCTCCTTGACCAGCTTTTCCGGCTGCTTGAGGCCCTTGAGCGGCACTTTGGTCTTGATGATACCGGCACGCACCAGCACATCACCGTTTTTATCCGGCAGCGAGAGCACCGTAGCCAGCTGATTCAGCTCTGCAATGCAGACCTCCTGACCTACTTTGACCTCCTTTAGCGACACGAACTCCTTGACGGGGTTATGCACCACCTCCGTACCCATAAAGAGCTTCTCGGACTCTTTCTTGGCGATCTCGCGGGCACGCTGTGCCTTCTGCTGGGTGCTCATCCGCTCGTCTTTCTGGAGCTGGCGCAGCTCATCGGTCAGAGCGTAGGCTTTGCTCTCCACCTCCTGCGCCAGTGCACGGGCCTTGGCACGGGCAGCTTCCAGCTCGTTTTCACCCTGCTGGATCAGTTCGTCGCGCTTCTGACGGGCAGCATCCAGCTGATGTGCAGCCTCATTCTTCAGGCCCTCGACCTCGTCCTGACTGGCCTTGAGCTGCAGCTTCAGATCGTCCAGCTGGCCCAGAACGGCGTCCAGACGCTTGTCTTCTGCCGAAAGATGCTGCTGGGCCGCCTCAATGACCCGCTCCGGGATGCCAAGCTTTTCGCTGATGAGGAAGGCGTTGGATTTGCCCGGCACGCCCACGCTGAGCTTATAGGTCGGGCGCAGCGTCTCCAAATCAAACTCGCAGCTGGCGTTGACGACTCCCTTTGTCTCGAGAGCGAACACCTTCAGCTCTGCGTAGTGAGTGGTCGCCATCAGAAGCACGCCGCGGCGGCGCAGTTCTTCGATGATCGCAACCGCCAGCGCCGCGCCCTCCGCCGGGTCGGTACCTGCACCCAGCTCGTCCAGAAGCACCAGCGTGCGGGGCATGGCAAGCTCGAGGATGCCGGTGATCTTCTTCATATGACCAGAGAAGGTAGACAGACTCTGCTCGATGCTCTGCTCATCGCCGATGTCCACAAGAAATTCATCAAAGACACAGATCTCACTGCGCTCATCCGCCGGGATGAGGAAGCCGCACTGTGCCATTGCACAAAGCAGACCTGCCGTTTTCAGTGTGACAGTCTTGCCGCCGGTGTTGGGGCCGGTAATGACGAGCGAATCGTAGTCCCTGCCCAGTGAAATATCGACAGGCACACATTTTTTTGCATCGATGAGCGGATGTCTCGCCCGAATGAGGGAGAAAGAGGTGTCTGTACGGACAGTGGGCTTGAACGCCTTCATGTCCAGCGCAAGGCGGGCCTTTGCCAGCAGGACGTCGATCTCCAGCATTGCCTTGTAGCTATACTGGAACTGCGGCTCGATGGCTGCGACCTGACCGGTGAATGCCACAAGGATGCGCTCGATCTCCTGCGCTTCCTGTGCGCGGTACTGCAGGATGCGCGCATTCGCCTCCACGACGGCCTGCGGCTCAACGAAAACGGTCGCGCCAGTGGACGAGACATCGTGGATGATGCCGCTTACTTCACCGCGATACTCGCTCTTGACGGGCACGACATAACGGCCATTCCGGATGGAGACGACGCTTTCCTGCAGATACTTGGAGGTGTCCATGTTGCGGACCATGCTTTCCAGACGGTCGCGGATGCTGTTTTCCGTTGCACGGATCTTCTTGCGCAGGTCGTTCAGGGTATGCGAGGCCGTATCTGCCATTGCATCCGGCGCAAGGATGGCGCTCGAGATCTGCTGTTCCAAGCCGGGCTGAGGGGCCAGCGCGTAGAACAGGTCATCGGTCGGTAGGGCGTCGTGCTCCGAGGAACCATACCAGCTGACGAGGTTCTGGAAGTTGCGGAGTGCGCCTGCGACCATCAGAAGCTCGCCCATCGAGAGGACGCCACCCTTGACTGCGCGGGCTGCCAGCTGACTGACGCCCTCTACCCCGCCGAAACGGGGCGAACCATTCTTGATGAGCAGCGAGTTGATGGCATCGGTCTGTTCCAACGCATACCGCACTTCATCGGGGTCGCACTGAGGCTCGAGCGCAAGGAGCTTTTCGCGCGACTCCTTGCACACACACCCTTCCGCTGCCCGGGCAATGATCTTGTCCAGCTCCAGCGTTTTCAAATAACTTGTTTCCATAGTAATTCCCTATACTAAATCGATTTTTTGATTTTTCACGACAGAACAGATCTCAGAAAGTCGTAGCTCTTCAAAGGCTTGTCCAGATGCGTCAGAGCATACTGTTCTGATACGGCCGCAAGCTTTGCCAGACTGCCCACAGAGATGCGAAAGCCGAATATCTTCTTATCCTCGACCAGACAGATATGCCGCAGCGCAAACAGCGCCCCAGCATCCAGATTGCACTTCTTCCCTGCCTTCTGAGCACAGGCCTCGCAGAGCAGACAGCCTTCCGCCGGGTCGAGGTAAAAGGCCGGGCCGTCGTAGGTGCCGCAGTCGCGGCAGTAGACCAGCTGAGGCAGAAATCCGCACTCGCTCATGGTGCGCAGCTCGAATACCGCTTTGATAACCTTGAGGTCTGTTTTTTTCTCGCTTATCATGTAAAAGCAGTTGAGGAGAAGACGCAGTTCCTTTTCTGCCTCCTCTCCGGTCGGCGAAAGGGCCGAGGCCATCTCTGCCATATACATGGCAAGGCTCATCCCCTCGATGGAGGACGAGATGCCGTGAAAGACATTTTTGACGTCTGCCTCCCGTACCGTATACATATTCCGTCCGGGAACAAGCACGAACTCTGAGTAACAAAAAAGCCCGCAGGCGCTGAACAGTTTACTTTTCAGCCGCAGGCTACTCTGCGCCGAGGCTGAGATGATGCCCAGCCTCGGTGTCAAGAGCGTGATGATCCGGTCTGATTCTTTATACCGAGTCTCCTTCAGGACAAGGCCCGGCGTCACAATGGTATCCATCTGTTTTTTCTCCTGCCGGGGCGGCGGGCCGCTGTTGGGCAAGCTGCCGCCTGTAGTCCAGATAACACAGAATATCACCGGTGCAGGCAAAAGCCTGCCAGCTGAGTTCCACCTTCATCGGACAACGCTCCTTCCATACGGTATAGTGTCACCTCTATGGTACTGCGCTATCCCCGGGAAATCTGTCCTGTTATGGAACTCAGCGGTTGGGCTGCTGCTTGAAGCCAAAGTTGTTGAGCATGAATTCGTTATCACGCCAGTCTGCCTTGACCTTTACCCAGCACTGCAGATTGACACGGCAGCCGAGGAACTCTTCGCAGTCGGTGCGGGCTGCGCTGGCGATCTTTTTCAGCATCGCGCCGCCCTTTCCGATGACCATTCCCTTGTGGCTCTCCCGCTCGCAGTAAATGTTCACGTCGATGTCTACAAGGTCTGTACCGGGGCGCTCTTTGAAGCGCTCGACCACGACCGCGATGCCGTGCGGGATCTCGTCCCTCATATAAAGCAGTGCCTTTTCCCGGATAACTTCCGCCACAAGCTCCTTTTCGGGCATATCGGTGTAAGCGTCATCGTCAAAATAGTGAGGGCCTTCCACTGCATAGCGGCTCAGAGCATCGAATAATTCTTCGCAGCGGTCGTTATCGCGGACGCTGACCGTATAGACGTCGTCGAACACGCCCAGCGCTTTCAGCTCCGCCTTGCGGGCCTCAAGGTCCGCCGGGTCTTTGACGAGGTCGGTCTTGTTGATGACCGCGATCGCCGGACCGCCTTTTTTCAGGGCCTCGACCAGAACCATCTCTGACTCGTTCAGTGCACCATAAGGCTCGAACAGCATCATGGACACATCAACATCAGCGATGGAGTCGCTGGCTGTCTTATCCATCCGCTTACCCAGTTTGTTATGAGGCTTGTGTACACCGGGAGTGTCCAGCAGAACGTACTGCAGCGGCCCACGAGTGATGACACCGGTGATGCGGGTGCGAGTGGTCTGAGGCTTCGAGGTGACGATGGCCACCTTTTCCCCCACCAGCAGGTTCGTCAGGCTGGATTTGCCCACGTTCGGGCGGCCAATGACCGCCACGAACACAGAGGATGTATCATAATGGCTCTGGATCGGTGTTTCGTTTTTCAAAATAGAACTCCTGTCTCTTATTCCGTGTAGCTCACCGTGCGGGGCAGGCCCAGCTGCGTGAGGACGGCTTCTTCCTTCTCGCGCATCCGCATGGCTTCCAGACCGCCGTTCTCGTGGTCATAGCCCAGCAGATGGAGCATCGAGTGAACCGTCAGGAACGCAACCTCTCTCTGCAGCGGATGACCGTAGAGCGTTGCCTGCTCCTGTGCGCGCTCCATGCTGATGACGATGTCGCCCAGCATCTTACAGCCGTTGTTCTCGTCTACATCATAGACGCCGTTCTCACCCAGCGGGAAGCTCAGTACGTCGGTGGGCATCGGCTTGTTGCGGTACTGGTTGTTCAGCTCGGCAATGGCAGCGTTATCCACGAAGGTCACGCTGATCTCTGCCGGGTCATCAAAGTGCTCATATTCCAGCACGGCGTTGCAGGCGCGGCGGATGAGGATGCGAAGGCCCGAGGGAACCTTGATGGCTTTCTGGGAATTGGTGATCAAAACTTTATTGGACATAAATCGTCCACTCCTTTCGTTTTACATTCTATTCCATGGATGCTCCGGCTTTTTGCGTATCGTTCCGTGCCGCCGGTTTTTATTAGCTCAGTGTTTGGAAGGGTGCGCTGCTGCCTCGTAGGCCTTGATGATCTCCTGCACCAGACGGTGACGCACCACGTCTTTTTCGGTAAAGTAGCATTGTGCGATGCCGTTCACACCTTTGAGCACCTGCAATGCGTCCACAAGGCCGCTGCGGGTGCGGTCGGGCAGGTCGATCTGGGTGACATCGCCGGTGACGACGACCTTGGAGCCGACGCCCATACGGGTCAGGAACATCTTCATCTGTTCCGGGGTGGTATTCTGAGCTTCGTCCAGAATGATGAAGGAATCATCCAGTGTCCGGCCGCGCATATAGGCCAGCGGAGCCACTTCGATGATCTGCTTTTCTACCAAACGCTCGTAGGTCTCCGCACCCAGCATATCGAACAAGCCATCATACAGAGGCCTCAGATAGGGGTCTACTTTCTGCTGTAGGTCACCCGGCAGAAAGCCCAGCTTCTCGCCTGCCTCTACCGCCGGGCGGGTCAGCACGATGCGGGAGACGTCCTTTGCCTTAAAAGCCTTGACTGCCATTGCAACGGCAAGATAGGTCTTGCCCGTACCCGCCGGGCCGACGCCGAAGGTGATGGCGTTGTTTCGGATGGCGTTGAGATATTCCTTCTGGCCCAGCGTCTTGGGACGGATGGGGCGGCCCTTGACCGTCACAGTCACAAAGTCCTCGGTCAGCTCCCGGACTCGCTTTTCTTCGCCGTCGTGTGCAAGGCTCAAGCAATAGCGCACCGTCTGATCTTCCAGAGGCGTGTGATTCTCGATAAGGAGAAGCATCCCCTCCACCGCGCGGGCAGCGGCGGCGACATTTGCCGGTTCGCCCGAGATGCGCAGCATCGTGCCGCGGCATACCGCTGTTACCGAGAACTCTTTCTCCAGCATTCGGATGTTTCGGTCACAGTTCCCGAATACGGCGGCTGCGATCTCCACACTGTCTAATTCAATGCTCTTTTCTGCCATGCGGCTCCTCCTGAAAGTTACTTGGATTCTGCCTCTATTGTACCACCAAAATAGCGTGAAGAAAACTATGAAAATTGCACAAAATTTTTCAACCGTCTCTGGCGGTTTGGCAGAGCGCCCGGCCGTCGTCGGCTGGACAGGACCAAAAGGCGTTTCATAATGACGTTTTCAGAAATTTCGTGGTCATCGCAACGGGTACACGGAAACTTCTTGTTATTTATACTCAAAAATGATATAAATTTGTTAGTAGGCTTTTAAAATTCTTGGTCGAGGTGAATGATATGTCTCGTGAACCCACACGCGCAGCGATCCTTATCCGTGAATCCCGAAAGCGTGCGGGACTTACACAGCAGGCACTTGCAGAAAAGCTTGGCATTACCACCAGTGCAGTCTGCAATTATGAAAGCGGTGCAAGTTTCCCCAAAGCAGAGATGGTCTTCGGTCTTTGTGATATTCTTGACCTTACGCCCCGCGACTTGTTCGAGTGTGAATAAGTTCTTCCTGACCCGGCAGCTTCTTGATAAGCGTTCGGCTTCAAACTTTTGCATAAAAGACGGGCTTACCACCTCAATTTTGCTCAAAAACGGAATAGAGCTGCGATTTTCGTACAAAACTTCTGAATAAGAAAAAAGTCCAGAAACCCGCATGGATTCTGGACTTTTTCATCACTTTTTATCTTCCGGGTCGTTCCCGCCTCGTATAAACATCGCATCGCCAAAAGAAAAGAATCTGTAACGCTCCTGAACGGCCACTTTATATGCGGCCATCGTCTTTTCGTAGCCATAGAGGGCCGACACCAGCATGATGAGGGTGCTTTCGGGCAGATGGAAGTTGGTGATGAGACCGTCGATGCAGTTGAATTTGACACCGGGATAGAGGAAGATGTCGGTGTTGCCGCTGCAAGCTCGGATCTCACTGTACTTTGCGGCGACAGCTTCCAGCGTGCGGCAGCTGGTGGTGCCCACGGCGATGACCTGGTGGCCCGCAGCTTTGGTGTCATGGATGAGCTTTGCCGTTTCCTCGCTGACGGAGTACCACTCGCTGTGCATCTTGTGGTCGCTGATCTCGTCTTCCTGCACGGGGCGGAAGGTGCCCAGACCGACGTGCAGCGTCACTTCTGTGATGTTGACGCCCTTGGCGCGGATGGTGTCCATCAGCTCCGGCGTGAAGTGGAGGCCCGCCGTGGGGGCGGCAGCACTGCCAAGTTCTTTGGCATAGACGGTCTGGTACTGGCTCTGGTCTTCCAGCTGCTTGGTGATATAGGGCGGCAGCGGCATCTTGCCGAACTCGTCCAGCTTTTCGTAGAGCGTTTCGGTGTCATAATAGAAGGTGACAAACTTATTGCCGTCCTCCAACGTCTCGTCCACGATGGCCGTCAGGCTGCCGTCGCCGAAGCTGACCTTGGTGCCGGGCTGCATCCGCTTGCCGGGCTTTGCAAGGCACTCCCACTGGTCGCCCTTCACCTGACGCAGGAGCAGCAGCTCACAAACCGCGCCGGTGGGCTGCTTGACGCCCACGATACGGGCCGGCAGGACTTTGGAGTTGTTGACCACCAGCAGGTCGCCCGGCTCAAGGTATTCGGGCAGATCGCGGAAGATGCGGTGCTGGATGCTGTCATCCTTCTGGTTCAAAACCATCAGCCGGGCCGCGTCGCGGGGGCACGCAGGCTCCTGTGCGATCAGCTCTTTGGGTAAATCATACCAAAAATCTCTTTTTAACATACTTAGCATTTGCCTTTCCGATGATTGACACGAATACCGTATCAATGTTATCATAAAATCTGTATAGACGGTATCTATTATATTGCATAGACGTCTGCTTTGCAAGCGGGGTCTTATGTGAATTTGCTTTTTTTTGAAAGGAAAGGTGCTGGAAATGGATAAACAGTATAAAGTGGGCGTTGTCGGTGCGACCGGCATGGTGGGCCAGCGTTTCGTTACTCTGCTCGAAAATCACCCCTGGTTCAAGCTGACGACTCTGGCAGCTTCCGGCCGGAGCGCCGGGAAGACCTATGAGGAAGCCGTCGGCTCCCGCTGGGCTATGACCACTCCGATGCCGGAGAGCGTCAAGAAGATGGTCGTGCTGGATGCCTCCAAGGTGGAGGAGGTCGCCTCTCAGGTGGACTTCATCTTCTGCGCCGTCAATATGCCCAAGGCCGAGATCAAGGCTCTGGAGGAGGCTTACGCTAAGGCAGAGTGCCCTGTCGTCTCCAACAACAGCGCTAACCGCTTCACCCCGGACGTCCCGATGGTTGTGCCGGAGATCAACGCCGACCACATCGAGATCATCCCCTCTCAGCGCAAGCGTCTGGGCACCAAGCGCGGCTTTATCGCGGTCAAGTCCAACTGCAGCCTGCAGAGCTATGTCCCCGCCCTGCACCCCTTGATGAAGGATTTCGGTGTCAGCAAGGCGCTGGTCTGCACCTATCAGGCCATCTCCGGCGCAGGCAAGACCTTCGACCGGATGCCCGAGATCATTGACAACGTCATCCCCTACATCGGCGGCGAGGAAGAGAAGAGCGAGCGCGAGCCGCTCAAGCTGTGGGGACACATCGAGGGCGACCAGATCGTCAACGCCGAAAAGCCGGTCATCACCGCTCAGTGCTTCCGTGTGCCGGTCTCCGACGGCCACACCGCCGCTGTCTTCGTGAGCTTCGAGAAGAAGCCCAGCAAGGAAGAGATCCTCAAGGCATGGGCGGAGTTCCGCGGTCCCGCACAGGAGCTGGAGCTGCCCAGCGCACCCAAGCAGTTCCTCCGCTACTTTGAGGCGAACGACCGTCCCCAGCCCAAGCTGGATCGCAACACCGAGCACGGCATGGCGGTCTGCATCGGTCGTCTGCGGGAAGATACCCTGTTCGACTACAAGTTTGCCTGCATGAGCCACAACACCCTGCGCGGTGCGGCAGGCGGAGCTGTGCTGCTGGCCGAGCTGCTGGCAGCCAAGGGCTATTTCGATTGATCTGCGCGTTTTTGAGAACCAACGCGCTGCAAAGGAGTTTTTGCTATGAAGAATCCTGTCTTTACCGGTGCAGGTGTTGCCATCATCACCCCGATGTACGAGGACGGCAGCATCAATTTTGACGAGCTGGGCCGCATCGTTGAGGATCAGATTGCCCGCGGCACCGACGCCATCGTCATCTGCGGTACCACCGGTGAATGCTCTACCATGACCGACGAAGAGCAGCTGGCCGCCATTAAGTACACCGTGGATCTCGTAAACCACCGTGTGCCGGTCATCGCCGGTGCCGGTTCTAACGACACCGACCACGGCTGTGCTCTGGCCGCAAAGTCTGCTGCCTGCGGTGCGGACGCCCTGCTGCTGGTGACACCCTACTACAATAAGACCTCTCAGGCTGGTCTTGTGGCCCACTTCACCGCAATGGCTGAGGCCGGCGGTATCCCGGTCATCCTGTACAATGTGCCCTCCCGCACCGGCCTGAACATCGCCCCCGAGACAGCCAAGGAGCTGAGCAAGCACCCCCTCATCAACGGCATCAAGGAGGCCTCCGGCAACATCGGTCAGGTGGCGAAGATCGCAGCCCTCTGCGGCGACGAACTGAACATCTACTCCGGCAACGACGATCAGGTGGTGCCTCTGCTGTCTCTGGGCGGCAAGGGCGTCATCAGCGTCGTCTCCAACGTCAAGCCGGAGCTGGTGCACAACTGCTGCAAGGCATGGTTCGACGGCGACACGGCAAAAGCCCGCGCACTGCAGCTGGAGATGCTGCCGCTATGCGACGCTCTCTTCTGTGAGGTCAACCCCATCCCGGTCAAGTATGCCATGAACGTGCTGGGCTGGGAGGCCGGTGAGTGCCGCCTGCCCCTCGTGGAGCCGAGCGACGCTCACAAGGAGCAGATCGAGCAGGCCTTGCAGGCCGCGGGAGTCATCAAGGAATAAACGATTTTATGTGCAGAATGCCCGGCGCAGTGTGTTCCGGGCATTTTGCCGTATGAGAAAAAAGAGGATATTGACAATGACCGATATTATCATTCAGGGCATCGGCGGCCGGATGGGCCATGTGCTGTGCGAGATGATCGCCCAGCGGGAGGATTGCCGCGTCGTGGCCGGTATCGACATGAAGGACGGCGAGCTGAACGGCATCCCTGTATACGACAGTCTGGACAAGCTGGACGGCAAAGGTGATGTCGTTATCGACTTCAGCGCCCCGGCGGCAGTCGAGAAGGCACTGCCCTACTGCGAGGCTCACAAGCTGCCCATCGTGGTCTGCACCACCGGACTGTCCGAGGAGCTGCAGCTGAAGATCGTCCAGCTCTCCCGCAGCATCCCGGTGTTCAAGAGTGCCAATATGTCCATGGGCATCAACGTCCTGTCCGAGCTGTGCAAGCGCGCTTCGGCCATTCTGGGTGCGAACTATGACATCGAGATCGTCGAGCAGCACCATCACAATAAGCTGGACGCTCCCAGCGGCACGGCTCTGATGCTGGCCGACGCCATCAATGAGGAGAACAACGGCGCTTACCACTACGTCTATGACCGTTCTGCCGTCCGTCAGAAGCGCGACCCCAAGGAGATCGGCATCAGCGCCGTGCGCGGCGGCAGCATCGTGGGTGACCACGAGGTGCTGTTCTGCGGCCCGGACGAGGTCATCACCCTCCGCCACACGGCATACTCCCGCAATATTTTTGCAAATGGCGCGATAAATGCTGCCGTTTACCTTGCAAAAAAGGAGCCGGGCCTGTACAATATGAGTAACATGATCGCAGAGATGTAAGCTGTTCTGCGCATGGCATCATAAGGCACGGTATCGTGCGTCAGGAGACGAGCCTATGGCCAAGCACGCAAAGCACGCAGCCCCTCCCCGCCGTCGGCGTTCCGCCCAAAAGCACACCTCGCATAAGGGCGTCACCCTGTACACACTGGGGGTCCTGCTTGTGGCCGTATCGGCGCTGCTCTCTCTGCGCCTCTGGCCCCGCCGCATCGTGGATGCAGTTCCTCCGGCAACGGAGGCGGAGTCCCCTGCTGTTTCGGAGGAGCTTGTTGTGCCTGAGCCGCAGCCTGTCGTCACGACACTGCGCTTCTCGGCTACGGGAGACAACCTCATCCATGCACCCATCTATTCGCAGGCCGCCCGGCGGGCTGCAGAGGGCGAAGGATACAGCTTCGATTACTGCTACGCGAATCTGCTTGATTTCTATGCACAGCAGGACATCAACTGGATCAATCAGGAGACGCTCTGCAGCAAAGAGCTTGCGCCCTCTACCTACCCCTGCTTCTCGACTCCCGGTGAGTGCGCCGAAGCGCTTTACCGGGCAGGTTTTCGGGTGTTCAGCCTCTCGAACAATCACACCTACGACAAGGGGGCTGTGGGCATTGCCGCTACCCTCCGGTTCTGGGAGACGATGCCCGAGGATGTGATCACCACCGGCCTGTGGAAGGGCGAGGTGGACTATGGCCGCATCCCCATCCAGACCGTGGACGGCGTAAAGATCGCGTACCTCTCCTACACCGAGCACACCAACGGCATCCCCCGGAACAGCAAGATGACCGCAAACATCATCTACACCAGCCAGCAGGATGTCATGGAGCAGCAGGTGCGGGCGGCCCGGCAGGAGGCCGATTTTGTGGTGGTCGGCGTACACTGGGGCGTCGAGGACAGCCACAACATCACGCAGGCACAGCGCACCTTAGCTCAGTCTCTGGCCGACTGGGGCGCGGATGTGATCATCGGCACCCACCCGCACGTTCTGCAGGACGCCGAATGGCGCACCGCAGCCGATGGGCGGAACGTATTTGTGGCCTATTCGCTGGGAAATTTCCTGAGCACCCAGAGCAAGCCCGACCAGCTCATCGGCGCGGTCCTGACACTGGATCTGGAGCAGACCGTCGAGCCGGACGGCAGTGTCCGCTGCGCGGTGCGCGGCCCGAAGCTCCATGTGACAGTGACCCACTATGACGCCGGAAAGTCCAACGTCCGCACCTATCTGTTCCGGGATTATACGCCTGAGCTTGCAAAGGCCCATGGCGTCCGCGCTGCCTACCCAAACTTCGGATACGATTACATCCGCCAGACGGCACAGACCTACATCAACAGCGAATTTTTGGAGCTTGCATAAAGTTTGAATCAGAACGCCCGATGGGCAGAATGGAGTGTTTACTATGTACGGTGTTTCCAAAATCAATATCGAGCCGAGCCTGATGATGATCAGCGTGCAGGATGCCGAGTTCAAGGGCAACACGATGGCTCGTTATCTGCAGATCTTCGCCGACACCGGCGTTGTAGTGGATATGATCAGCCAGAGCGCCCCCCACGGTACCAGCATGGACTTCAGCTTCACGGCATCCAGCAGCGATCTGCCGTTGGTGATGAAGGCCATCTCTGCCGCGAATCTCAACAAGGATGCCAAGGCCTCTCCCCTCATCAGCGTGGGCTACTCCAAGCTGAACCTCTTCGGAGAAGAGATGGTCACCAGCTGCGGTGTTGCCGCGCGTGCCCTGAATGCTCTGGCAATGGCAGGCATCGAGGTGCTGCTCATCACTACCAGCGACCTTGACATTTCCCTGCTCGTCCGTTCTGAGAATGAGGATGCTGCCTATGAAGTCCTGAAGAAGGCTTACGAGCTGTGACCTGAATAGAAGCGAACCTCCCTTGTCCTGCATGGGACAGGGGAGATTTTTGTATGAAAAAGCCCCGGCTGTCCCCTCTCCTGTCACAGAGAGAAGACAGCCGGGGCTATTGTTTTACCAGAAGCTTACAGGCTCACCTTGTGGTAGACCTTCTTACCCTTCTTGATAACGATACCCTTGGACAGCTGCTCGGCGGTGAAGCTTGCCGTGGGGGCAGCGACCTTTTCGCCATCCACCAGAACGCCGCCCTGCACGACCAGACGGCGGGCCTCGCCGTTGGAAGCAGCCAGACCAGCCTTGACCATCAGGGTCAGGATGCCGATGGCACCATCGGTCAGGTCGGCCTCGGTCAGCTGGGTGCCGGGCATATGCTCGGTGTCTCCGGCAGCGCCGCTGAACAGTGCGCGGGCTGCGTTCTGCGCCTTGTTGGCCTCCTCCTCGCCGTGGACCATCTTGGTCAGCTCGAAAGCAAGGATCTCCTTAGCCTCGTTGAGGCGCTGATCTTTCCAGGTGCTCATCTCATCGATCTGCTCCAGCGGCAGGAAGGTCAGCATCCGGATACACTTCATGACATCTGCATCGCCGACGTTGCGCCAGTACTGATAGAACTCGAAGGGGCTGGTCTTGTTGGGGTCGAGCCAGACGGCATTGCCGGCGGTCTTACCCATCTTCTTGCCCTGAGAATCGGTCAGCAGGGTGATGGTCATGGCGTAGGCATCCTTGCCCAGCTTGCGGCGGATCAGCTCAGTGCCGCCCAGCATATTGCTCCACTGGTCATCGCCGCCGAACTGCATATTGCAGCCGTAGTGCTGGAACATATAGTAGAAGTCGTAGCTCTGCATGATCATGTAGTTGAACTCAAGGAAGGACAGGCCCTTCTCCATGCGCTGCTCGTAGCACTTGGCACGCAGCATATTGTTGACGGAGAAGCAGGCGCCCACATCGCGCAGCAGCTCGACATAGTTCAGGTTCAGCAGCCAGTCGGCGTTGTTCAGCATCAGGGCCTTGCCCTCAGAGAAGTCGATGAACTTCTCCATCTGCCTCTTGAAGCAGGCAGCGTTGTGGGCAATGTCCTCCTTGGTCAGCATCTTGCGCATATCGGTGCGGCCGGAGGGGTCGCCGATCATAGTGGTGCCGCCGCCGATGAGGGCGATGGGCTTGTTGCCTGCCATCTGCAGGCGCTTCATCAGGGTCAGGGCCATAAAGTGTCCTGCGGTCAGACTATCGGCGGTGCAGTCGAAGCCGATGTAGAAGGTAGCCTTGCCGTTGTTGATGAGGTCGATGATCTCCTCATCGGTGATCTGGGCCACCAGACCGCGGGCTTTCAGTTCTTCGTACAGAGTCATAAGAAATTTCCTCCTGTTTTGTCGGGCAGAGGGAAAAACAAAACGCCCTCCGCCAAAATAAATTGGCAGAGGGCGATAAAATTCGCGGTACCACCTCTGTTTGCCGCCTCTTCACAGAGACGGCCTCACGAGTGCACACCCCAGAGTAGAGTGACACTCCTGCGTTTGTAACGCTCGCACGCGGCACAGCCTACTCGTCGTTCAGCCTGCAGCTCCGGGAGGTATTTCACCTGCGTCTCCGCAGCCCCTTTCACCAGCCGGGGCCTCTCTGGGCAGAGCGCATCAGGGTACTCGATTCCCATCTTCGCCTTTCAACGAGATTCAGTTTAGCACATCCCTGTGGGAATGTCAAGCACAAAAGCGCCTGCTTATTTCCCGGCGCTCCAGCCCAGCATTTCCCGGGCGTTGGCCAGCGAAAGCTCCGTGACATGGTCGCCGGAGATGAGGCGGGCCAGCGCCTCCACCCGTCCATTCTCGTCCAGCGGGTGGATCTCGGTATAGGTACGCTCATTCGTGATGTTTTTCTGGATGAGCAGATGGCAGTCTGCCAGCGCAGCGATCTGGGCCGTGTGGGTGATGCAAAGGATCTGATGACCCTCGGCACTCTGGCGCAGCACCTCACCGATGCGGCTGGCCGCCTTGCCGGAAACGCCGCTGTCGATCTCGTCGTAGATGACGGTCGGCACAGCGTCCTTGTCGGCCATCGCGTTCTTGATGGCGAGGGTGATACGGCTCAGCTCGCCGCCTGAGGCGATCTTCGCCAGAGGCTTCGGGGCTTCGCCGGGGTTCGTAGAGATATAAAACTCGATGCTGTCCTGTCCGTGACTGGCCAGCGGTCCCCGTGTATGGCGGAGCGTCATCCGCACGCCCGGCATATTCAGAAAGTCCAATGTGTCAGAGATGCGCTTGTTCAGCTCTTCAAACGCCTTCAGCCGGGTCTGGGTCAGAAGCTCCGCCTTTTCCCGCGCAAGGGTATAGAGACGGCGCTGCTCCTTCTGCAGATGCTCCACCCTCTCCTGCGAGGACTGTATCATCTCCAGCTCCTGCCGTGCCCGCTCGCCAAACGCGAGGATATCCTCCACCGTATCGCCGTATTTCCGCCGGAGCTTGTAGATGAGATCGATGCGCTGCTCGATCTCGTCCAGCTCTGCGTCGTTGGTGTCGTAAGCGTCCAGACGGCCGATGAGATCGGCGGCGACGTCCTTTGCGGTGTAATAGAGGTCGAGCAGCTGGCCCGCACCGGCAGACAGCTCTCCGTCGAGCTGGGCCGCTGCATCCACGGCGTTGGAGGCTTCGCCCAGAAGGTCAACGGCACCGGGGGCTTCGTCGCCGCCCGAGAGCAGCGCGTAACACTGGGCAATGCGGTCCCGGATGGTGGAAGCATTCGCCAGCACCTTGCGGCGGCTTTCCAGCGTCTGCTCCTCCCCTGCCGTCAACGCCGCATCGTCGATCTCCTGCACCTGATAGCTCAGCAGGTCGATGCGGCGCTGCTTTTCGCCCTCGTCGGTGATCATGGCGTCCAGCGTTTTCTTGACCCCCACCAGCTCCCGATAGATGGCATAGTATGCCTGATATTCCGCGCCGTTCTGGGCGTAAGCGTCCAGAATGCCCTCATGCCGGGCTGGATTCAGCAGACCCACCGAGTCGTGCTGGCCATTGATGTTGATAAGTCCGCCGCAAAGCTCCCGCAGGACAGCGGCGGTGGCAGGCATCCCGTTGATGCGGCAGGTGCTCTTGCCCTCGGCGGTGATCTCGCGGCTGAGCAGCAGCGCTTCGGAGCGCTCGTAGCCTGCCTTTTCCAGACTGTCAAGAACGGCAGGCGGCACATCCTCAAATGCAGCCCGGATGACAGCCTTGGCCGCACCGGTGCGCACGAGATCCTTGGAGGCGCGGTTGCCCAGAATAGCGTTGATGGAGTCGATGAGGATGGATTTGCCTGCGCCCGTCTCACCGGTCAGGACGTTGAGGCCCTTTTCAAAATGGACATTGGCTTTCTGGATAACTGCAACATTTTCGATCTGCAGGCTGCTCAGCATAGTTTCACTCCCGCGTTTATTTCTGCCCGATGTGACGGGTCAATTCCGAACAGATGGTCTTGGCGTCCCGCTCCGAACGGGCCACGATCAGGAACGTATCATCGCCAGAAAGGGTGCCGACGACATTTTTCCACTTCAGGGCGTCGAACACTTCACAGGCGGCATTCGCCATGCCGGAATAGCATTTTACCAGCACGACATGCCCGGCAAAATCCACACCCAGCACCGACTCGCGGAAGATCGTCTCGAACCGGCCCTGCATCTTGGGGTTGAGGCTTTCGTTGTGGCTGGAAACATAGCGGTAGCCGTCTGTGGTGGCGGCTTTGACGAGACACATTTCCCGGATGTCCCGGGAAATAGTCGCCTGCGTCACCTCGAATCCCTCCTGACGCAGGTGCTCAAGCAGCACCTCCTGACGGCTGATGGGGTTCTCCTGGATCAGTCGGAGGATCGTCTGCTGACGTTCCGCCTTGCCTTTTGACTCAGCTGGATTGTTTCGGCCCATATTCCTTGCCTCCTCTTGTTGTTATCTCCGGCTGCGCAGTTTCTGGTCGATGGCCTGAAACTGGTCCGCCCTGCTGAAGGTGACGAGCTGCACGATCTGATCCGAAAGGCGGATCTCTGCCGTCGAACCGGCGCTGAGCGGATATTCCGCCGCACCATCGCAGCTCAGGAACACTTCGTTGTCCACCACCTGCCCGACACAGATGTTGATCTTCCGCTCCTGTGCAAAGACCATTGCCGGGCTGGTCAGGCTGTGGGGGCAGATGGGCGTGACGACAATGCCCTTGGTCTGCGAGTCAAGGATCGGCCCGCCTGCCGCCAGTGAATAGGCCGTAGAGCCGGTGGGCGTCGCTACGATGACGCCGTCTCCGCGATAATGCTCTACAAGGATGTCGTCGCAGTAGATGCTGAAATCGATGGCCTGCTGCAGGCGGCCTTTGGTCACGACCACGTCGTTGAGGGCATGGCCCTCCCAGTTCTCTTCGCCCAGCACCCGCACATAGAGCAGCATCCGGCTGTCCAGCAGATATTCGCCCCGCACCAGCGCCGCAAGCTTTTCCTCCATTTCATCCACCTCGCAGGTGGCAAGGAAGCCGCAGCGGCCGATGTTGATGCCGAGGATGGGCTTCTGGTATTGAAGCGTAAGGTTCGCCTCATGCAGGATGGTGCCGTCGCCGCCGATGGTCAGGATAACATCGGTACGCGGGAGGCACTCTTCCAGCGGAAGGTACTGCACCCCATCGGCGCAGCAGGTTTCGTTCAGGTCATCCCGCATCAGGACGGTGGCCCCCTGCATCAGCAGGAGCTGCGCTGCCTGCTGGGCGGTGGCCACCGCCTGCTCTTTGCCGGGGTTTGGCGAAATGTAAACGGTCATATGACGTCTCCCAGCCGATTTATTTGTCCAGCGAGCTATGGCTTGCAGCCACGACCTGCTCGGCGACGGAATCATCCAGAACGCCGGGCTGCTCACTCTTCTGGACGAACATCAAATACTCGATGTTCCCCTCCGGGCCTTTGACTGGGCTGAAATCCAGACCCCGCACAACGAAGCCGTTTGCGGCGGCATAGCCCATGGCATTGTGCAGCACCTCGCGGTGGGTGGCAGGGTCACGGACAACACCGTTTTTGCCCACCTTCTCACGGCCTGCCTCGAACTGAGGCTTGACCAGACAGACGCCCATCGCATCCGGCGTCGTGATGGCCTGCGCCACCGGAAAGATGTGATGCAGCGAGATAAAAGACACGTCCACGCTAAAAAACTCCACTGGATCGGCCAGCATATCCGGCGTGACATTGCGGATGTTGGTCCGCTCCATATTCACGACACGCTCGTCGGTGCGCAGGCTCCATGCCAGCTGGCCGTATCCCACATCCACAGCATAGACCTTGACGGCACCGTTCTGCAGCATACAGTCGGTAAAGCCGCCTGTGGACGCACCGATGTCCATACAGACCTTGCCGCGAGGGGTCAGCGGGAAGCACTGCATCGCCTTTTCCAGCTTGAGTCCGCCCCGGCTGACGTATCCGATGTCGTGGCCGCGCACCTCGACCTTGGCATCTTCCTTTATCATCTCACCAGCCTTGTCCACCTTCTGCTCGTTGACGAAGACGACACCGGCCATGATGAGAGCCTTGGCGCGCTCACGGCTCTGGATCATACCGTGCTGCACCAGATATTGGTCCAAACGAATTTTCAAAGTGTTTTCTCTCCTTTCGGGTCTGCCGCCTGCACAGCCTCGGCCAGATGCACCGCATCCAGCCCGGTCGCCTGCTTGATCTGGGGCACCGTCGCGTGGGGCAGGCTCAGCTCCCTCACCGCGCGGTGGATGTACCGGCCGCACCAGCCTGCATCCTGCAGAGCGCGGGCCAGATGCTCGCCGATGCCGCCGCAGGCTGCGCACTCTTCTGCCATCAGGACGATGGAGTAGGCCGAAAGCTCCTGCACCAGCCCTTTCCCGAACGGAAAGATGCGGACCAGCTTGTACACATCGCAGGGGACACCCTCTTTTGCCAGCAGCTCTGCGGCGGCAAGGGCATCCTCCACCTCATCCGCATAGCTCACCAGCGCAGTCTTTGCACCCGGCAGAGAGACGAGCTTGTCGTACTCCCTGCCCGTGCAGCCGTATCCGGCCAAGACCTTGCTCTCGCCGCCGCGGGGGTAGCGGATGGCCCGAGGCCCCTGCATCTCATGCCGCAGCAGGATGGCCAGCCAGTACCGCAGCTCCTCATAGTTCGAGGGCGAGTAGATGGGCATTCCGACCTGACTGAGGAAGGTCGGGTCGTAGATGCCCTGATGGGTCTCCCCATCGCCGGGCACAAAACCTGCGCGGTCAACGGCAAAGACAACATTCTCCCGCAGCAGGCTGACATCGTGGATGATCTGGTCATAGCTGCGCTGCAGGAAGGTCGAATAGATGCAGACCACCGGCAGCATCCCCTTGCTGGCAAGGCCGGCGGCGAAGGTCACGGCGTGTTGCTCAGCCATCCCGACGTCAAAGAAGCGCTCCGGGTGGGCGTGGCTGAAAAATTGCAGACCAGTGCCATATTTCATCGCCGCCGTGATGGCACAGAGGGTATCGTCCGCATCTCCGGCCTCACTGAGCGCACGGCCAAAGGCATTCGAGAACGACTCCGCCGGGGCGATCTCCGGGTCGGGGATGCCTGCCAGATCGAACTTCGAGACGCCATGATAGTTGCCGGGATTCGACTCCGCCGGGGCATAGCCCTTGCCCTTCTTTGTCACAACATGGAGCAGCGTCGGCCCGGGCTGGGCACAGACCGTCTGCAGGATGCGCTCCAGCTCCGGCTCGTTGTGGCCGTCGATGAGGCCGAAATAATGGAACCCCATATCCTCGAAGATCGTGGAGTGATACATGGCCCGACGCACCACTTTTTTGCTGTTTTGCAGGGCAGTTTTGATGGGGGTGCCGACAAGCGGCACCCCGCTCAGAAAGCTGTTGACATTCTCCTTTGCCGTGAAATAACGGGTCGTGGTGCGCAGATGGCCCAGATACCCTGCCAGTGCGCCGACATTGTGGGAGATGGACATCTTGTTGTCGTTCAAAATGACCATCAGATTGTCCAGCTTGCCGATGTTGTTCATTCCCTCGTAGACCATGCCGCCGGTAAAGGCACCATCGCCGATGATGGCCACCACATGGCCCGGCTCGCCCTTGAGCTTTTTGGCCCATGCGATGCCGATGGCGACCGATAGGGCGGTGTTGCCGTGCCCGGCGATAAAAGCATCGTGAACGCTCTCATTCGGGTTTGGGAAACCCGAAAGGCCGTCCAGCTGCCGCAGGGTGCCGAAGCGCTTGTACCGTCCGGTCAGCAGTTTGTGGGTGTAGCACTGATGGCCCACATCGAAAACGAACGCATCCCGGGGGGTCTCAAAGATGCGATGGAGCGCGACCGTCAGCTCGACTGCGCCGAGGTTGGAAGCAAGATGTCCGCCCGTTTTGGATACGCTGTCCAGCAGAAATTGACGAATTTCCCCGCAGAGCTGCTGGATCTGCGCACTGTTCAAGCGCTTCAGGTCACTTGGCTGTGAAATATTCTGAAGCAGTGAAGGATGCATAAAGTGACCGTCCTCCTCACATTTCAAATTCCGGATGATTTCAACACAGAAGTCATTTTTGCAGGCAGGGCGGTCTTCTGAAAAACTGCCCAGATGGGGCGCACTGCTTATGAAAACAACTTCTTATTAGAGGTGCATCGGATACAAAAAGCCGACGACGACGCCGACGACCATGCCTGCCATGACCTGCAGCGGCGTGTGTCCGACCATCTCCTTCAGATGCATATTCTGAAGGAAGGGAGCGTTTTTTTCGCTGATGTCGATCCACTCCTCGATCATCTGGTTGAGCACCTTTGCCTGTTCGCCGGTCTCGTGGCGCACACCCATTGCATCGTGCATGGTGATGATGGCGACTACGCTGGCCACTGCAAAGATAGCCGAGCTGATGCCCTCGCTGCGGGCGGCGGCAATGACCATCGCACAGACCGTGGCGCTGTGGGCGCTGGGCATACCGCCATCGCCCCACATCCGTTCGAGCTGGAATTTGCCCAGCAGGATGAAGTTGATGATCGTCTTCAGCACCTGTGCGACGAACCAGCTTACGATGGAGACCGTCAGTATCTCGTTGACCGAGAACAATTCCTTGATCAGTTGCATTGTTTGTTCTCCTTCTTGAATTTTATCGCATTCCCGCAGCCGACGTCATAAGCGCCGCATCTGCCCTATCGTCCCAGACACGATGCTCAGCTGCGGCGGGCCAGCAGCGTGCGGGCCAGCTGCTCCAGAAAAGCGCTCTTTTCGCCGAATGCGTCATGCAGCGCCGCACAGGTCTCATCGTTCAGTTTCTCTGCCAGCTGCATCGCTCCGTCCGCGCCGAACAGGGTGACGAAGGTCGTCTTACCGTTCTCGCTGTCGCTGCCGATGGGCTTGCCCAGCTGCTCGGCGGTACTGGTCACATCCAGCACATCGTCCACGATCTGGAACACTAGGCCGATGCCGTAGGCGTAGGCTTCCAGTGCTTTGCGCTGGGCCTCGTCGGCCTGTGCCGCCGCGCCGCCCATCTGGATGGCCGCATTGATGAGCGCCCCCGTCTTGCGGCGGTGGATGAGGCGGAGCTGTTCTTCCGTAGCGGCGAGCGCCTCGTATTTCAGGTCAAGCTCCTGTCCATACACCATGCCCCGGCTCCCGGCTCCTGCGCCGAGCGCCTGTGCTGCGCAGACGCAGACCGATGCCGGAGCGGGCGCACCGGCCACAGCCTCGAAGGCCTCCGTCAGCAGCACATCGCCCGCCAGCATGGCAGTAGACTCTCCGAATGCCCTGTGGCAGGAGGGCTTGCCCCGGCGCATATCGTCATTGTCCATGCAGGGCAGGTCGTCGTGGATGAGCGAATAGCAGTGCAGCATTTCAACGGCCGCTGCAAACTGTTCCGCCGCCTCGGCGCTGCCGTGGAGCATATCGCACACGGCCAGCACCAGCACGGCCCGGATGCGCTTGCCGCCGCCCATCAGGCTGTAGCGTGCCGCACGGCAGACCTCAGACTCCTCGGGCAGATAGCGCTCGCACGCCCGGTTCAGTGCTTCTTCTGCACGGGCCAGATATTCGCCGTACTGCTTTTTATACTCGGTGCTCTCCATTATGATTCCTCCCTGCGGGCTGTTATGATTCTTTGGGTTCTGCCTCTGCCTTTTCGCTGCGGGCAGCGTCGATCTCCTCCATCTGGAGCGACGCCTTTTCCAGCGCAGCATGGCAGTATTCCATCAGCGAAGCCGCTTCTGCATAAAGCTTGACCGACTCCGTAAGGGTCGTCTCCTCGCTCTGCATCTGGCTCAGGATGGTTTCCAGACGGGCCATGCCGTCCTCAAAGCTTTTGGGTGCTCTCATTCAGTTCCTCCACGGACAAGACCGTACATTCTGCCGTATGCGCTGCGCCGCGCAGGGTGATCCGGTCGCCCGTAGAAAGGGCGTCCGCGCTGCACAGCCTGTTTTTGCTGTCGTATACCATCGCGTAGCCGCGCCCCAGCACCCGGTAGGGGCTGAGGGAGTCGGCCAACGCGGCAGCATGACGAAGCTGATTTGTTCGCTTCTGGATGCCGCTCCGGGCTGCATCCTCAAGCTCTTTTTGGTATGCCTCAAGCTTTGTCTGCCCGGCTGTGAGTGTCCGGCGGGTCATGTCGCGGGAAAGCTGCTGCCCGGCCCTTTCCAGACGCCCCAATGCCGCAGCAAAACGGCTCTGCAAGGTGCTCTGACAGCGCTGCTCCAGCTGAAGCAGTACCCGCAGAAGCTCTGCGCGGTCGGGCACCGCCAGCTCTGCCGCTGCCGACGGAGTCGGTGCACGGCGGTCCGCCACGAAATCCAGAATGGTAAAGTCGATCTCGTGTCCGATGGCGCTGATGAGCGGCACTTTGCAGCGGTATGCAGCCCGGGCGATGACCTCGGCGTTGAAGACCCAGAGGTCTTCCCGGCTGCCGCCGCCCCGAGCCACAATGATCTCATCCACTTTCCCGCTCCGGTCCAGCCGCCCGATGGCGTCGGCGACCTGCTGCGCGGCCTCAAAGCCCTGCACGCTGACCGGGCAGAGCAATAGCTTTGCTGCCGGCCAGCGTCGGCTGATGACATTGCGGATGTCCTGCAGTGCCGCACCGGTCTTGCTGGTGACGATGCCGATGCATTTGGGGTAAGCGGGCAGAGGCTTTTTATGCTCTGCCGCGAAAAGTCCCTCCTGCTCGAGCTTGGCTTTCAGCTGCTCAAAGGCCAGCTGCGCCGCGCCAATGCCGTCCGGGAACATCTCGTTGACGTAGACCTGAAACGCGCCGTCCCGCTCGTAAAGAGTAGCACGGCAGCGCACGACCACCTTCATGCCTTCCTCAGGCCGGAAGCCGAGCCGCCTTGCATCCGAGCGGAACATCACCGCCTTGACGCTGGCAGCTGCGTCCCGAAGGGAAAAATAGCAGTGGCCGCTGCGGGCATTCTGTACAAAGTTTGCGATCTCGCCCCGCAGCGCCAGATCAAACAGGATGTCGTTTGCATCCAGCAGGGTCTTGACGTACTGGTTCAGGGCAGAGACAGAGATCACTTCAGCCATAGACCGGCCTCCCGTGCCGCAAGAATGGACACGCCGATGGCGTTGTCGCTGGAATACTGTCCGGGCACAAAATACACCTGCGGAAGGCGCTGCTGCACCCAGCTGCGGATGATGTCGCTGCTCATGACGCCGCCTGCGCAGACCACCGTCAGCCCGGGATATTCCTTCTGGGCAGCCTTGGTCATCCTGACCACCGTATCCGCCACGCAGAGCAGACAGTATTTGCAGACATAGGCGGGGCTTTTGCCCGCCGCCAGCAGGGCGTTGCACTGGTTCTCCAGCCCGGAAAGGCTGCATTCCATCCCTCGGACGCTGGATTTCGGTTTGATGGTCTCCTCACATTCAGCGGCCAGACGGGAGACCTCCGCGCCAGCCGGGAACCCAAAGCCCAGCTTGACGCCCACACGGTCCACTGCCTGTCCGGCGTAGAGGTCGGAGCTTGTGCCCAGCGTCTCGATATGCTTCACCTCATCGCAGAGGAGAAGGTCGGTGGTGCCGCCGGAGATGTGGAAGAGCAGCGTTTTCTCGCGGAAGAGCGTCTCCCCTTTGGCGGCAAACAGTGCCGCCGCTGCGTGGCCCTGCTGATGGGTCGTGCGGACAAGAGGGATCCCCCGGGCCAAAGCGAATGCCTCAGCGGCGCTGACGCCTGCCAGAAAGCAGGGCATATAGCTGCCCTCCACCGGACGGGGCTTTTCCGACACGCCCACGGCGCTGATCTTCGTCAAATCGAATTCGCCGCCCAGCTCTGCCATCATCGCAGGCAGAGCCGCCGTGTGATGAAACAGCGCATCGCTCTGGCGCAGGCCAAGCTGGCCCTCCTTGACCGGAAGAAAACGCTTTTTTGCGCAAACAACCTCTCCGGCTGTATCAAAGACGGCCAGAGAGGTTGCATAGTTGCTGGTGTCGATGCCCAGCGTATAACTGCTCACAGCTGCTCGGACTCTGCGTCCAGACCCTGTTCCCGTGCCACAGTGCCCAGCAGACCGTTGACGAACTGATAATCCTCGTCTGCGCCATACTTTTTGGTCAGCTCGACGGCCTCGTTGATGACGACGCCGGGCTTCTTCTCATCGCCGTACAGCATCTCGGCCAGACCCAGACGAAGCACAGTCAGGCTCACGCGGGGCAGACGCTCCATCGTCCAGTTGCGCAGATGGGCGCTGATGAGGTCATCCACCTCGGCGGAGTGCTCGTAGTAGGCCCGCAGCAGACGCTGGCCGAACACATCCACAGGGTGCTCTTCGTCGCACTCGTGGTGGTTGTCCAGAGCCTCCTGCAGGGGGATGTCACCAAAGGTCTGAGAAAATGCCAGCAGAAATGCATTTTCGCGTGCTTCACGGCGGGGCAGAATATTTTCCATAATGTTCCTCTCACAGCGGCAAAGCCTTCCCTTTTGCGGGAAGGCTGACCGCATCTTTGTTTTCGTTTTCGTTCTCGGCTCAGGCCTGCGGCTCAGCCGCCGGGGCCAGACCGGCAATGACAAGGTCAACACGGCTGACCGTAACATTGGTCATGTTCTGGACGGCAGACTTGACGTTCTCCTGCACCTTCTCGGCCACAGCCGGGATGCGTGCGCCAAAGGCCGCCACAATTTCCAGAGTGATCTCTGCCGTGCCATCCCGCATCTCTACGGTGACGGGCGACTGGACGTTGGCACGCTCCAGAAGGTCTTTCACCTTCCGGTTCTGCTTGCCGCAGGACACTTCTGCCACGCCCTCGATCTCCAGCGCTGCACAACGAGCGATCTTGCCGATGACCTCCGTGGAGATCTGCAGACTACCGCCCTTCAGATCCATATTCTGTAAATCCATTCTATGGCCCTCCATCCAAAATGAGCGAACGCCCATTTTATTTTGTGCGATCCATGCAAAAGGCAAAGCCCTTTGCAAAACCTTTGATGTCATTATACCATTTTCTCCGGTTTTATACAACACCTTACTTCACTTCCACCACAGTAATATTCTGCGCAGTCACCTCGCTCTTGCTGAGGACGATGTCTCTTATCTGAGCCACCTGTGCCGCGGTCAGGGCGTCGCCGGAGGTCATGACGGTCAGGTCTGCCCGGCCGGACTGCAAAAAGCAGAGGCAGTCGGCAAAGCCCTTTGCCTTGACCAGCGTTTCGATCTCGTTTTCTGCGTTGAGGTCCTCGAGGTTTGCGGTCATCTGCCGGGTGCAGTCCTTTTTCTCCTCGGCGGAGAGGCCCGAGGTCTTGAGAGTCTTCTGGATGGTGTCCATCGCTTCATCGTGGGCTTTCTGGCGCTTGAGACGGGCTTCTTCGAAGAATTTTGCCCCTGCGTCGTTGGCTACGCTGACAAGCTGGGCCTCGCCGTAATTCTTGTTGGCGCTGGATACAGCCTCGGCCTCCGTCATCAGCCCGTCGGTGACGGGCGAAGCCACCGGCTCTCCCTCCACGGCCACCGCCGAGACGTTGACGGCCTCCTCATCCACCCCGATGCCGGTGCGGGCGTACTGCCAGTTGAGGTATACTGCCACGACCAGCGCCGCCGCAAGGGTCAGCGCAGTGACCCTGCGTGTATTTTTGGTGATAGCTCTCATCCGTGTCTCCTCCTTGCATATTTCATGGTTCTCATAGCTGCAAAAAATCATTCCCGGCGCTGCTCTACGCAGATGCGGTTGGACGGAACATCCAGCAGCGCCCCCACCAGCTCGGTGATACGGACAGCGACCCGGACATCTCCCCCGCCCTCGCATACCACAGCCACTCCGCACACTCTGGGCGTACAGACCGTCTGCGCCAGCGCCGTCCCATCGTCCAGCAGCACATGGGTCTGCTGTTGCTGGGTCTGTCCCGAGAGCGTGTCCAGAGCATAGATGGTCTCCTCCCCGCTTTCCAGCGTGATCATCACGGTGGTCCTCCCTGCGCCTTCCACCTGCGTGATGAGGTCGGAAAGCTGCTGCTCGAGCTGCTGACGGTAGGCGCTCTCATCCGCCGGGGCAACGCTGGCTGCTGCAGGCTTCTCCGAAGGGTTGAACAGCTCCGACAGCAGGAGGAGCAGCATCGCCGCAGCCCCCAGCAGGACCGCCAGCCGGGCGCGGTTCTCCTTCTGCACAAGGTCCTTCAGCCGCAAAAAGAGCTTGTTTTTCATGGCACAGCCTCCCCCCAGCATATGCTTTCTGGTTCAAGCTGAAGCTGTGCTGTCAGCAGTTTCTCCACCGCCTGCTTCCGGGCATCGGTGAGGGCGCCCTGCGGGACGGCCTGCACAGCGGATGCCGCCACGCCCTCCGCGGTCCGGCATAGGGTGATGCGCAGTTTCACCCGGATGCCTATCTCCGCGAGGCAGGCATCCTCCAATCGTCGGGAAAGCTCTTCTTCCGTCTGCGCAAGGATGGCATCCTCCAGACTGCCCACCGAAGCAGTCTCCGCCTGCGGCAGCTTCGGCGCGGTGAGCTGGGCTTTTGCGCCGGGCAGGGCATCTGCAAAGGCTACTAGAATATATAGCCCCGCCACCGCTTTTATGCACTTCTGCCCCCAGCCCGGCCCCACAAAGCGGGCCGCCAGCTCGGCACAGATACAGGCTGTACAGAAGACCGCCGCCGCACACTCCAGTGCCTGCATCACGAACCACCTCCTACCATAAAAAGCAGAGCCACCCCTGCCGCTGCCAGCCCGAAGAAGAGGGCCACAGCTGCTGCCATACAGCGCACTGCCTCGGCGAAGCAGTCGAACAGGGCGCGGCAGCGCGAGATGCCCGTCAGGCTGCAAAGCAGACTGCACCCCATAAGCAGGGCCAGCTGGATCATCAGCCCCAGATAGAGCGGCACGAATTCTGCCCCCAGCACCGACAACGCTGCCAGCCCCAGCCCGCTCTTGAGCATCTGCACCCCTGCAAGGATGGACTCCGACGCACTGCTGAGGGTCTGCCCGATGATGGGCACGCTCCCGGCCAGAAGCTGGCCGGTGCGGAGCGAAAAGCGGTCCAGCTGGAACGCCGCCGCCCGCTGCAAGCCCAGCAGAGCGACCAGCACTTTCCCGGCCCAGCCCAGCGCTTGGCGGAGGGCACTGCCGACACCCTTGCAGAAGACGCCCAGCGCCGGTTCTGCGCTGATGCAGCAGGCCATGCTGAGCATCAGATAACAGTGGAGCAGAGGCTGCACGAAGGCTGCGGCCAGCTGTGCCAGAAAACAGAGCGCCGTCAGCAGCGTTCCGCTGGTTGCACTGCCTGCCGCCGCTTCGCCGCCCATCGTGAGGACGCCCGCATAGACGGGCAGAAAGCCCAGCAAAAAGCTGCGCCAGCTCTCCATCTGCGCACAGAGCGTCTGTGCCTCTTCCACCAGATTCCCCCAGAGCAGGACACCACAGCCGCCCGCCGCAGCCAGATCCAGCAGATCGCTGTCGGCACACTCTCCCGCCAGAAGCCCCAGCACCGCGGTCAGTGTCAGGAACAGGAGGACCGAGGTATAGTCCCGGGCCATCTGCTGCACCATTGCCCCCAAGGACTGGGGCAGAAAGCTTTTCAGCGTCTCCCACGGCGAGGATACGGCGTCCTCCAGATCAATGCGGCTCTGCTGTAAATACGGCTCCCAGAGGGCGCTCCCGGGCAGCGTCGTATCCGAAGCAGCCCGCGCCGCCGGGGCCGCGAGCGCAAGGCTCGTCCACAAAAACAGTATGGCCAGCCCGAAGCGAAAAAACTTGTCCCATTTCATCCCGCAATGCTCCCGATCTTCTGGCCGATCTCTTCCAGCAGGGGCCACGCCGCCGCCAGCACCAGCACCCGGCCTGCCAGTGCCGTGCACCACGCCAGCGATTCGGCCCCGGCTTCCTCGCAGAGTGCGCGGGCGTAGTCAGCCAGCAGGATAACGCCCGTACACCGCAGCAGGCAGGAAAAGGCGTCGCCGCCTGCCCGCTGTTCCAGTCTCTCAAAGCCGGCAAGCACGATCTCGGCCGCCGTGCTGATCTTCCACAGCACGAGGACTGCCGCCCCCATCGAGACGAACAGCCCAAAGGCCGGGGCGCTCTTCTGGAACAGGGTGTACAGGACGGCTCCCACCACCGCAAGCCCCAGCATCGTGAGGGCGCTCATAGCGCAAAGAGGGACTTGATGGTGACGAAGAGCACACTGATCTGCTTGACCAAAATGGACAGCACCACCACAAGCCCTGCCAGCGTGGTCATCATCGCCTGATCCTCCCGGCCCGAGCGGATAAGAAGCTGGTTGAGCACCGCGACGATGATGCCGATGGCCGCGATCTTAAAGATCAGGTCGATCTCCATACACATTCCCCTTTCAGAGGCAGAGGATGGCTGCTGCCAGCCCGGCGGCAACGCCCAGCTTATGGCAAAGCTCCAGCTGAGGGCGGGTGCGTTCCTCTGCCTGACGCAAAAATACCCCGAACCGCTCCTGATAAAACGTCAGCCTCTGACATTCCTGCCCAGCCTCCGCCCGTCCAATGTCCGAAAAGCACTCGGTATAGCAGTCCCGCTCCGGGCGGGTCAGCCCGGGCGGCGGGCAAAGAGCCTGAAAGCTCTCGCCCCGGACAGCCCCCTCCCGTTCCAGCCTGCGGAACAGCAGGGTGAGATCGGTGCGGCGGTAATCGATCTCCTGCCGGACCCGCTGCAAGAGCAGGAGCGTCTCTTCCAGTGCCTCCAGATGCCGCCGGGCGTTCCGGCAGGCTGCATCTCCCGCGCACCAGCCGCAGCCCAGCCAGAACAGTGCCCCGACGATCCGCAGCGTCTTCATGAGAACCGCACCTCTTTCAGCTGGCCCGGCGCGGTGCGGCCCTTCAGCAGTACCGCTGCATGGAGCGCACCGCATTTTTGGAGATACTGCACCTGTGGGCGGCGGGCAGCTTCCTCCCAGCTGGCGGCATGGAGGGTAGCGATGAACTCCACCCCGCTGAACAGCCCCTGTTCAAGGGCATAAAGCTCGTCCATCCCGCCCAGCTCGTCCAGTAATATCACCTGCGGCGAGAGAGTGCGCAGAGCCATCTGCACTGCCTGCCCCTTCGGCACGCCGCTGAGGATATCGAGAGGCAGGGCCGCTGTTTCCTCCGAGGGGAATATCTCCCGCCGCTCGTCGATGACGGCCACTGCTCTTTCCCGGCTTGCCAATTCCCGCGCGATGCCCCGCAGGAGGGTCGTCTTGCCGCTGTCCGGCTCCCCCATCAGGAGCATCCCCACAAAGCGCTGCTGCAAAATATCCCGGAGCTTCTGCGACAGAGGGAACTCCCGGCTGCGGGCCACACGGATGTTGACCGAGCGCAGCTCCTGCAAAACGGCGCTCTGCCCCGGCGGGCAGTAGAACCGCCCGGCCAGCCCGGCGCGGCATCCGCACCCGAGGGTGACATAGCCTGCCGCGATCTCTGTCTCGTAGCTGTGCACCGACCCGTTGCAGAGGGTGAGGAAGATCTCCTCCATCTGCAACGGCGTCAGCCGGAGCTTTTGCAGAGCGGGCAGTCCCGCCGGGCAGCAGGGCCTGCCCCCGATGGTCAGCTGCACCCCGCAGCCTACCCGAAGGCGTATCTCATGTACCTGTTCTGCAATGTCCGGCGGCAGGGCGCTCAGAGGCCGCGCCAGCCATGCAGGCAGGGCCTGAACGGCCCGGTAATACTCGTCCATCTCGTTTCTCCTTCCGTCTCGTCGCTTTGGCTTCTTGCTCCTACTGTATGCGGCGGCGGCGCTTTTAGAACGCAAAAAGGCCCACGCAGCGGTTCTCCACTGCGTGGGCCTCTGGGCCTGTTCTGTTTATGTTACGCTTCCGGTTCGTCCCGCAGCATAGCGAGGAATTCCGCTTCCGTCAGCACGGGCACGCCGAGGGTCTGCGCCTTGGTCAGCTTGGAGCCTGCCGCCGCACCGGCCACGACATAGGCCGTTTTCTTGGAGACCGAACCGCTGGCCTTGCCGCCGTTCTTGACGATGAGGGCCTCTGCCTCATTGCGGGAGAGGCTCTCAAGGGTGCCGGTGATGACCAGCGTTTTGCCCGCCAGCTTATCCCCTTTCGGCTCGCCCTTCCACGTCATGTTCACGCCAACGTCGGCCAGACGGTGGACAAGGTCGGTGGTGCCGTCCTTGGCGAAGAATTCCACCACGCTCTGCCCCATCACGCCGCCGAAGCCGTCGATCTCGCTGATCGTTTCGATGTCAGCTTCCCGGATGGCTTCCAGCGTGCCGAAGTGCTCGGCCAGCAGGGCGGCGGCCTTGTCTCCGATGTTGCGGATGCCAAAACCGAACAGCAGCTTGTCCAGATTGTTCTGCTTGGAATTTTCGATGGCGTGGAGAAGGTTCGTTGCGCTCTTCTCCTTGAACTTTTCCAGCGTCAGCAGCTGCTCGAGGGTCAGGTCATAGAGGTCTGCCGCCGAGTGGACAAGGCCCTTGTCCACCAGCTGGGTCGCCACCGCCGTGCCCAGACCGTCGATGTCCATGGCGTCGCGGGAGGCAAAATGGATGATGTTGCGCAGAGATTGGGCCGGGCACTCGGGGTTGACGCAGCGCAGGGCGGCTTCGTCCTCAAGATGGACGACCGGTGCCCCGCAGGACGGGCAGACTTCCGGCATCTGGTAGGGCGCGGCATCCTCCGGGTGGTGGACGACGCCGATGACCTCCGGGATGATGTCGCCGGCCTTCCGCACCTGAATGGTGTCGCCGATGCAAAGCCCGAACTGGCGGATGAAGTCCTCGTTGTGGAGGGTCGCACGGGCCACCGTCGTACCGGCAAGAAAGACGGGGTCGAAGCAGGCCGTCGGGGTCAGCACGCCGGTGCGGCCCACAGCCACCTCGATGCTGCGCAGGGTCGTCTCCTTGACCTCGGGCGGGTACTTGAAGGCGATGGCCCACCGGGGGAATTTGTTGGTGGAACCCATCTGCGCGCGCTGGGCGAAATCATTGACCTTGATGACCGCACCGTCCATGTCGAAGTCGAGCTTTGAGCGGTTCTGGCCGATCTGCTCGATCTCCCGGATGGCGTCCTCGATGTCGTGGACGATATGGTAGCGGGGCGAGACCGGAAGGCCGAGACTCTTGAGGTAATCGAGGCTCTCTGCGTGGGTGGACAGCTCCTTGCCCCGCACCTGCTGGACATTGAATACAAAGATCGAGAGGCCCCGGCTCCCGGTGATCTTCGCGTCCTTCTGGCGCAGCGAACCGGCAGCGGCGTTGCGGGGGTTCTTGAAGGGAGCGGCGCCCTGCAATTCCTGCTCGGCACAGAGATGTCGGAATGCCTCGTGGGGCATATAGACCTCGCCGCGCACCTCGAGAAACTCGGGGGCATTCTTCAGCTTCTTCGGGATTTTTTTGATGGCCCGGACATTGGCAGTGACATCCTCGCCCACTACGCCGTCGCCTCGGGTGGAAGCACGCACCAGCTCCCCGTTCTCGTACTCGAGGCTGCACGAAAGACCGTCGATCTTGATCTCGACTACATACTCCGGCTCGATACCCGCATCCCGCACTCTGCGGTCAAAATCACGCAGTTCATCGTAGGAAAATGCATCCAGCAGGCTCTCCATCTTGACCGCATGGGTCACTTTCTGGAAGCGGCCGCTGGGCGTTCCGCCGACGTGCTGGGTGGGCGAAGCGGCCGTGACCAGCTCGGGGTACTGCGCTTCCAGCTCCTTCAGCTCCCGGGTCAGGGCGTCGTATTCGAAGTCCTCCAGCTCGGGGGCATCCTGATCGTAATAAAGGCGGTTATTCTTCTCGATAACAGCGCGCAGTTCCTCAACGCGCTTTCTGGCTTGTTCCAGTTCCACAGTTCCACTCTCCTGCCTGACACGGCATCACGCCCGCGTCTTATTTCTCATGCGATAGTATACCACAAAACGGGGCATTTCGTAAACGAAAAAACAGAGCTGCCCTCCCCTTTTGCGGGGAAATGCAGCCCTGCAGTATTCTTGCTTTTTAGATGGAGATGGTATTGCAGACGTCCACGAGGACCGGGTCGATGCTCTTGGTCATCTCGAGCGCCTCGTCCACGGGGTAGTCCACCAGCTGCTCGCCCTTCATGCCGACGATGCGGTTGTACTTACCCTGCTCGAGCAGGCAGACAGCGTGGTAGCCCATTGCAGAAGCATTCACGCGGTCGCGGAGCGTGGGAGAGCCGCCGCGTTGGACATGGCCCAGAATGGTGGCGCGAGTGTCGATGCCGGTGCGGGCCTGGATCTCGTTGGCGATCTCCTGCGAGTGGCCGATGCCCTCGGCGACGATGACGATAAAGTGGCGCTTGCCGGTGCGCTGGGTCTCGACGATCTTGTCGAGGATGTCGCGCTGCATATCAAATTCCTTCTCCGGCAGCAGCACAGCCATAGCACCGGAGGCGATGGCGACGTTCAAGGCGATGTAGCCTGCGTTGCGGCCCATGACCTCGACGACGCTGCAACGGTCGTGGCTCTGGGTGGTGTCGCGCAGCTTATCGATCATCTCGAGCGCGGTGTTCATCGCCGTATCATAGCCGATGGTGTAGTCGGTGCAGGCAATATCGTTGTCGATGGTGCCGGGCAGGCCGATCATCGGGATGCCGCGGTGTGCCAGCTCACGGGCGCCGCGGTAGGAGCCGTCGCCGCCGATGACCACCAGCGCATCGATGCCCAGCTCGCGGCACTTGGCTGCACCCTTATCCTGACCCTCTTTGGTCTTGAACTCAAGGCAGCGTGCGGTGTAAAGGATGGTGCCGCCGGCAGAGATGATGTTCGAGACGCTGCGCAGGTTCATTTCGAAGCACTCACCGTTCAGCAGGCCGTTGTAGCCGCGCTGGATGCCGATCATGCGGAAGCCCTTGTGCAGGCCGGTACGGACCACGGCACGGACAGCTGCGTTCATGCCGGGGGCGTCGCCGCCGCTGGTCAGAACACCGATCGTCTTGATTTGCTTTTCCATAGAGAGATTCCCTCCAATTTGTTTCTTCACATACCACTCGGGGCGTGCGCATCCCCTTCTTCCACAGATGCGGCCCGGTTCGATGCAACATATTTGCTATGGCTTGCCTTAGACAATTATATCACAAAGTCAGCCATTTGGAAACAGCGTGCTTGTAAAGATTGGTGCACAGAAATGTCATTTTGTTGCAACATTGTGCTCGCCAAGCAGGCGCTTCAGCTCCTGAAACAGCAGCGGGTGGCCCGAAGCATACAGCCTCCGGGGGGCGGCAAGCTTCTGCCTGACGTCCTCGAGATAGAAAATGACTGGCATATCGCCATCGAATATCTCAAGAAGATTGATGACCTTCGCGTACTCCGGGCAGCTGCGGGACGGCAGACGGATATAGAGCCTTTGGGCAGCATCCCGCATGAGGTTCGGACGGTTGGCTTGCGGACGCTTGGGGTCATAGCCCTCGATGGGCAGGATGCTCTCCGCCATCAGCTTGGACGGCTCATCCTCCCGCACCGAGAGACGGCCTTCGATGACCACGACGGCGTTCTCCTTGAGCGCGTCACGGAAGGTATCCAGAACCCGCGGGAAGACGATGATCTCCATCGTGCCGGTCAGATCTTCCACGCTGGTAAAGGCCATCATAGTGTTGGATTTGGTGGTCATCATCCGGTTTTTGACGATGGTACACACGATACGGACGTGATCGCCGTCCAGCCTATGGGCATCCTCGCCGGTAAGCTCCTTGATGCTGTTGGAGGCAAAGCGGGCCGACTGCTCCCGGTAGGCATCCAGCGGATGACCAGACAGATAGAGTCCGCTGACCTCTTTTTCCTGCTGGAGCAGCTCGGTGTGGCTGTACTCCGGGAACGGCTTGATCTCGTAGCTGTCATCAGCAGCCTCCGCTTCGCCGCTCATCACTGAGAACAGGTCGAGCTGCCCTTCGAGGTTGCGGCGGGAGTCGCTCTCCACGCTCTTGATAATGCCGTCCACGGCCTCCACAAGGCTGTGGCGGTTGATGCCCATGCCGTCGAACGCACCCGCCTTGATGAGGCACTCCACGGCCCGGCGGTTCAGCTCGGTGCCGTGCATCCGCTTGCAGAAATCGTAGAGGCTTGCGTAGGGCTTTTCCTTCCGCTCCTCCACGACCCGCTCGATGAGGTTGCGACCCACATTCTTGACGGCGTTCAGGCCGAAGCGGATCTTGCCGTCATCCGCCGTGAATCCGCCGTTCGAGATGTTCACGTCCGGCGGAAGCACCTTGATGCCAAGGCGGGCGCACTCACCCGAATACTCAATGACTTTGTCGGTATTGTCCAGCACGCTGGTGAGCAATGCGGCCATAAACTCGCTGGGGTAATGACACTTGAGGTAGGCCGTCTGGAATGCGACGTAGGCGTAACAGGCCGCATGGCTCTTGTTGAATGCGTAGGAAGCAAAGCTCGACATCTCATCGTAGATCTCATTGGCGACTTTTTCGGAGATGCCGTTGGCGACGCAGCCCGGGCACTCGTGGCCCGGCTCGGTACAGCCATGGACAAAATGCTCCCGCTCTGCCTCCATCACGGCGTGCTTCTTTTTGCTCATGGCGCGGCGGACGTTGTCAGCCTGTCCGAAGGAGAAGCCCGCCAGTTCGCGAAAGATCTGCATGACCTGCTCCTGATAGACGATACATCCATTGGTCACGTCGAGGATGTGCGCCAGCTGGGGCGTCTTATAGCTGATCTTGTCCGGCTCGTGGCGGTTGCGCAGATAGGTGGGAATGGAGTCCATCGGGCCGGGGCGGTAAAGACTGATGAGAGCGATGACATCTTCAAGATTCTGCGGCTGCAGACCCACCAGCACCTGCTTCATGCCCGAGGATTCAAGCTGGAACACGCCCTCCGTCTCACCCTGTCCCAGCATCTTATACGTCGCCGCATCGTCGTAATCCAGCTTCCGGATGGAGAAGGAGGGGTCTTTTTTCTGGACGGCCAGCTCGGCGTCCCGGATGACCGTCAGGGTGCGCAGGCCAAGGAAATCCATCTTCAGCAGACCCAGCTCTTCGATCTCGGTCATGTTGAACTGGGTAACGGGCAGGCCGTCGTTGGTGGCCAGCGGCAGATAGTATTCCGTCGGCTCCGGTGTGATGACGACGCCAGCCGCGTGTGTAGAGGCGTGGCGGGGCATTCCCTCCACCTTCAGGGCGGTATCGATCAGCTCTGTGACCTGCGGGTCGCTGTCGTACATCCGCTTCAGCTCCGGCGAGACTTCCAATGCGCGTTTCAGCGTCATTTTCAGTTCCATGGGCACCTGCTTTGCCACGACATCCACGCTCTGGTAAGGCAGTCCCATCACGCGGCCCACGTCGCGGATGGCGTTGCGGGCCGCCATCGTACCGAAGGTGACGATCTGGGCCACATGGTCCGCACCATACTTCCGGTTGACGTAGTCGATGACCTCCTGACGGCGCTCGTAGCAGAAATCGACGTCGAAATCGGGCATACTGACGCGCTCAGGGTTCAGGAAACGCTCGAAGATGAGGTTGTAGCGGATGGGGTCGATGTCAGTGATGCCCACGCAGTAGGCCGCGATGCTGCCCGCACCCGAGCCACGTCCCGGGCCGACCGGGATGCCCTGACTCTTGGCGTAGTTGATGTAGTCCCAGACGATGAGGTAGTAGTTGGTGTAGCCCATCGACTTGACGACACCGATCTCGTAGGTCAGCCGGTCCTTGTTGGACTGCGGGACGTCGGGGCCGTAGCGGCGCTCGAGGCCGTCCCAGCAGAGCTTCTCGAAGAATGCCTGATTGTCCATCCCGTTCGGGGCTTTGTAATAGGGGATCTTGGTGTGGCCGAAATCAAAGTCAAACTTACACTCGTCTGCGATCTTCTGGGTGTTGGCGCAGGCCTCCGGCACCATTGCGAACAGATCATACATCTCATCGGTGGTTTTGACGTAGAACTCATCGGTCTGGAACTCCATCCGGTCGGCGTCCTGAATGGTCTTTCCGGTCTGGATGCAGAGCAGGATGCTCTGCATCTTGGCATCATCCCTCCGCAGATAGTGGGCGTCGTTGGTGGCGGCCATCGGGATGCCGGTCTCCCGGGCCAGCTTGATGAGCTGGGGCAGGACGATGTTATCCTCCTCGAGGCCGTGGTCCTGCAGCTCGATGTAATAGTTTCCCTTGCCGAACAGGTCCTGATACCACAGCGCCGTGGACTTGGCCCTCTCATAATCTCCGGCCAGAATGGCCTGCGGGATCTCACCCGCAAGGCAGGCCGACAGGCAGATGAGGCCCTCGTGGTACTGTTCGAGGAGCTGCTTGTCCACACGGGGCTTGGAGTAAAAGCCTTCCACAAAGGCCGCCGATACCATCTTGATGAGGTTTTTGTAGCCCATCTCATTCTTGCACAGGAGGATGAGATGGTTGTTGCCGTCGATCTTATTTACCTTATCGAAGCGGGTGCGGGTGGCCACATAGACCTCGCAGCCGATGATGGGCTTGATGCCTGCCTTCTGGGCCGCTTTGTAGAACTGGACGCAGCCGTACATGACGCCGTGGTCGGTGATGGCGACGGCGTTCTGACCGCACTCCTTGACACGGTCCATGAGCTGGTCGATGCGGCAGGCACCGTCCAGAAGGCTGTATTCGGTATGGATGTGGAGATGGACGAAGTCTCTCTCCGCGCGGCTGCCTTCGCTCATGCCCGCACCTCCTCTGTGTCCGTTTTGCTGCTCTGTTCTGCAAGCCGCTGGCGCAATGCGTCGGCCAGAGCCTCCAGCTTTTTCATCCGGTGGGAAAGACCCGATTTGCTCATGGGCGGGTCGAAGCTGGCACAGAGCGCCGCCAGCGACAGGTCGGGATATTTCAGCCTCCGGGCCGCCGCCTGCTGCAGCGCCTCCGGCAGCGTTTCCAGCGCCCCCTGTTCGTCCAGAAAGCGGATGGCCTTGAGGGTCTGAGCGTTGGCGCGGGCCGTCTTGCCGAGGTTTGCAGTGTCGCAGTTGGTGTGTCGGTTGATCTGGTTGCGCACCTGCTTGACGGCCTTCTGGGCGCTGAGCCGGGTCGAGGCCTCCGCCGCCCCCATAAAGGAAAGGATGCGCTCCACATTGTCGCAGCTCTTGACGTAAACGAGGTTCACGCCGTTGCGGCGGGTGCGGTGGGGCGCAAATTCATGCTCCGCCAGCAGCGCCTCGAAGTCGCGGGCGAGGTTCGTGCGGCTGGTGAGGAACTCGATGCTGTACTCCTTCTGGGGGTCGGTGACGGTGCCGCTGCACAAAAAAGCCGCCCCGATGTAGGCGCTGACGCAGGTCTGGCAGCGGATGAGTCCGGGGTCGATCTGCAGGCTCGTCTCGGTGCCGGTGGTGCCAAAAAGCTCGTGCATCCGCGCCACCTGCTCCGGTGCGCGGATGCTGAACTCATACACCACCCCGCTGGGGCGCTCCTTCCGGACGATCTCGCCCTGCACACCGCAGCGTGCAAACAGCTGCGCGGCCACCTGCGTGGTCAGCTCCTGCTCCGTCTGAAGCACCAGCCCGCTGGCGTCAAAATACTTGGCAAAGCAGGCGATGCCGTAGGCAGCGGCACGGACGCAGCAGTCCTTCTGTAAGCTGCGGCGGGCGATCTCCTCCCTCGCTTGGGATGCAAAACTCATGATATGGTGATCCTTTCAGCGGACGGCGTCGCGGTGCTGGACGCCGGGCCGATAGCCCAGCGCGTCGCAGTATTCCGCGATCTTCCGCGCAAACGTGATGGAGCGGTGCTTGCCGCCGGTGCAGCCCACCGCGATGGTGAGCTGGCTCTTGCCCTCCTTGACGTAGAGCGGAAGAGCGTATTCCAGAAACGACTCATAGCGTTTCAGCAGCTCCTGCGCCTCCGGATGGCCCATGACGAAATCGACGACTTCCTGATCGAGTCCCGTCTTGTGCTTCAGCTCCGGAACGTAGAAAGGGTTGGGCAGGCAGCGGACGTCCAGCACGAGGTCGGCCTCCGGCGGGACGCCGAACTTGAAGCCGAAGGACATGACCGTCAGGCGCATGGCGTTCTTGGCCCCGCCGTTCGGGTTGAACAGGTCGCAGATCCGCTCTTTGTTCTGGGAGGTGGAGAGCAGGCCGGTATTGATGGTATAATCGGCCCGCTCCTTGAGGGGCTGCAGGATAGCACGCTCCTTCCGGAAGGCCTCCCGGGTGGAGAGGCCCTCGGCGATGCTGATGGGGTGGCGGCGGCGCGTCTCGCTGTAGCGGCGCATCAGCACCTCGTCCGGCGCGTCGAGGAAGAGGATCTCATACTCTACCCCCTGCTCGTCCATCTGGTCCAGCGCGTGCTCGATCTCCTCCGGCGTGCGGCAGCCGCGGACGTCCATGCAGAGGGCAACCCGCTTGAGCTGGTTGTCGCCCGCTTTCGAGAAGGCCGTGATGCTGGGCAGCAGCGCCGACGGGATGTTATCGATGCAGAAAAAGCCGATGTCCTCCAGCGCATTCATGGCGACGGATTTTCCAGCGCCCGAAAGGCCGCTGACGATCAATAGCTTCATCTTCTTGTCCTCTTTCTGTTCAGGCTGCGACCACACGGATCTCTTTTTCGAGGTCGTAGCCGGTTTTTTCCTTTACGATGGCGCGCACCTCGTCGCAGAGCGCCAGCACATCTGCGCAGGTCGCCCCGCCCAGATTAACCACGAAGCCGCAGTGCTTCTCGCTGACCGCTGCGCCGCCGTGGCGATAGCCCCGCAGCCCGCACTGGTCGATGAGGGCCGCCGCAAACGCGCCCACCGGCCGCTTGAAGGTGCTGCCGGCGCTCGGTTTGTCGAGGGGCTGCTTGTCCCGTCGGCGGGCCATCAAGTCATCCATCTTGGCCCGGATGTCAGAGGCACTGCCTCTGGCGAGGTAGAACTTTGCCGAGAGGATGCAGCCGCCGTTTTCTTCAAAGATGCTGTGGCGGTAGCGGAGGTCGAGCTGCTCCGCCGGGACTTCGACGATCTCCCCCTCCCCGGTCAGATACCGCACCGAGGCCAGCACATCCTTCATCTCGCCGCCGTAGGCACCGGCGTTCATGTAGACCGCACCGCCCACCGTGCCGGGGATGCCGTAGGCAAACTCGAGTCCGGTGAGGCTGTTTTCCAGCGCCGCCATACAGAGGGACGAGAGCATCTGACCGGCCCCCACGACGACCGCATCGTAAGTAAGGGCCGGATCTTTCCCCGGGAAACTGATATTTTCGATAACGCCGATGCCGCTCTTCATGGCCGACACGTTGATGACAGCCCCGCGGTAGCCCGCATCCTCGAACAGGATGTTGCTGCCGTTGCCCAGCAGATAGCTCCTGACCCCTGCTTCTTTTGCCAGCCGGATGGCGGCACAGAGCTGCTCCTCGTTTTCCGGCAGGACGAACAGGTCTGCCGGGCCGCCGATGCGGAAGGTGCAGTGGGCACAGAGCGGCTCATTCTCCTTGTATGCAATGCCCGCAGCAGACAAAGCCTCTTTTAATTGTTCCATTCGTACTCCTCTTTGGAAATCAGACGTTTTTGGTGAGCACCGGGTGGTGTGCAATGCCTGCGCTCAGTCCATGGTGTCGTTCAGGCCCAGACGGATGAGCAGCTCTTTGGCCGCGTTGTAGCCCATCTTCTTCTGACGGTTGTTGATGGCCGCCGTTTCCAGCACGACGGCGAGGTTGCGTCCCGGAGAGACCGGGATGATGGTGCTGGGGATGTTGACCCCCAGAATGTCGTAGTACTCGCTCTCCAGACCGGTGCGCTGATAGTTCTTGGTGGGGTCCCACGCTTCCAGCTGGACGACGAGGTCGAGGCTCTCGCTCACCTTGACCGCGCCCACGCCGAACACGCGGGCCACGTTGACGATGCCGACGCCGCGCAACTCAATGAAGTGGCGGATGTTCTCCGGCGCAGTGCCCATGATCTGGCGGTTGGAGACCTTGCGCAGCTCCACGGCGTCGTCGGCGACGAGGCGGTGGCCGCGCTTGACCAGCTCGATGGCCAGCTCGCTCTTGCCGATGCCGCTGTCGCCCAGAATCAGGATGCCCTCGCCGTAGACCTCCACCAGCACGCCATGGCGGGTGATGCGGGGCGCAAGCTCAAGGTTCAGCACGCTGATGAGGCTGCCCATCAGGGTGCAGGTCATCTCGTTGGAGCGCAGCAGCGCCACTTTGTGCTGCTGCGCCAGCTCCAGCATCTCCGGAAAAGGCTCCAGCTCCTCGCTGCGGCAGACGATGACGGCCGGCGGCTGCTGGCGGAACAGCTGGTCAAGGCGCTCGCGGCGCTTTTCGGGGGCAAGCCCGGCCAGAAAGTTCATTTCCGCGAGGCCCATGATCTGCAAGCGCAGCTTGTCGAAGTAGTCATAGTAGCCGGTCAGAAACAGACCCGGGCGGTTGACTTCAGCGATCTCGACGCTGATCTTGTCCAGCTCGCACGGCGCATAAGTGACCTCAAGGCTGACCTTCTCGACCAGCCGCTTGAGCGAAACAGCGAAATTCCCCATTCGTTTTTCCTCCTGCATCCTCTGTGTGCCCCAAGACGGCGGCACAGCGTATCCTTCCTTATATTATAATCAAGATGGACGGCAAAAACAACAATTCTTGCAGGAATCTTTTCTGGTTTTGTATCAGGGCTTGCATCCGAGGGCCAAACCTTTATAATAGAAGACAGGGGTAGAGTTTACTTTTTCTTTACATTTTACATGGCTTTTACATTTCGCCGGTTTCCGATTTTACATTCAACCCGTATACTCATAATCAGGGATACGACCGGTGAAATGCGGTGCAAGGTCATGTAAAAAGTTAGGACATGTCCGCGTACTGTCCTCGCCGTCGATGCCGATGTGTATCGCAAGTCAAGAAATTAGTGCAACATGAAAACAGCATATTTGCGATATGCAATTCAACGCTGTTGCTGTTGCATTAAAAAGTTGAATTGCTATAAACGTAAGTTTCAACAAGTGAGGAGTAAAAACATGACTCTATTCAATGTCTTTTCTCTGCTGGGCGGTCTGGCTTTGTTCCTGTTCGGCATGGACATCATGGGCAAAGCCCTTGAAAAACAGGCCGGCGGACACTTACAGAAAATTTTAAGCAAGCTGACCGACAATCCCATCAAGGGCTTCTTCCTCGGTCTCGGCGTGACCGCCATCATCCAAAGCTCCAGCGCCACCACCGTCATGGTGGTCGGCTTCGTCAACAGCGGCATCATGGAGCTGCATCAGGCCATCGGCATCATCATGGGCAGCAATGTGGGTACCACTGTCACCAGCTGGCTGCTGAGCCTCTCCGGCCTGCAGGGCGACAGCATCTGGATCCAGATGCTCAAGCCCACCTCCTTCAGCCCGCTCCTCGCCTTCATCGGCATCCTGCTCTATATGGGCAAGAGCGAGAAGAAAAAGGGCGTCGGCACCATCCTCATCGGCTTTGCCATCCTGATGACCGGCATGACCACCATGTCCAATGCCGTCGAGCCGCTGCAGGGCGAGGCATGGTTCACCAACCTCTTTGTCCGCTTCTCCAACCCCATCCTCGGCGTTCTGGTGGGTGCACTGGTCACTGGCATCATCCAGAGCTCCAGTGCCAGCGTCGGCATCCTGCAGGCCCTGAGCGCCACCGGTGTCATCACCTACGGCAGCGCCATCCCCATCATCATGGGCCAGAACATCGGCACCTGTGTGACGGCGCTGCTCTCCTCTGTGGGCGCGAACAAGAACGCCCGCCGCGCCGCCATGGTCCATCTCTACTTCAACATCATCGGCGTCATGGTCTTTCTGGCCGGTTTCTACGGCCTGAACGCTGTAGTGCACTTCGACTTTGTCAATGAGACCATCGCCGCATGGGGCATTGCCGTCGTGCACTCTGCCTTCAACATCGCGGCTACCCTCATCCTGCTCCCCTTTGCGAATGTTCTGGAAAGGCTGGCCATCCTCACCATCCCCGACGACGCCCAGAAAGAGAGCTTTGCCCTGCTGGACGATCGTCTGCTGAACACCCCCGCTGTGGCGGTGGCCCGTGCCCGTTCTGCCACCGCTGATATGGCTGAGCTGGCTCGTGTGGGCGTCATGCAGGCCATGAGCCTGACTCATACCTGGGACGACACGCTGGCTCAGAAGGTCCGGGACGAGGAGAGCAAGGTAGACCAGTACGAGGACGCACTCGGCACCTATCTGGTCAAGCTCTCCAGCCGTGAGCTGAACCACGCAGACAGCCAGAGTGTGAACACCCTGCTCCACACCATCAGCGATTTCGAGCGCATCAGCGACCATTCCGTGAACCTTCTGGAATCCGCACAGGAGATGCACACCAAAGAGATCAACTTCTCCGCCGACGCCCGCGAGGAGCTGCAGGTGCTTGAGGATGCCGTACAGGATGTGCTGAACCGCACCACCGACGCCTTCCGCAAGGACGACCTGCATCTGGCCAGCAAGGTGGAGCCTATGGAGACCGTCGTGGACGAGCTGGTGCGCGCCATCAAGGCGCGTCATGTCGCTCGTCTGCAGGCCGGCAGCTGCTCCATCGAGTACGGTTTCGTGCTGGAGGATCTGCTGACCAATTACGAGCGCGTCTGCGACCACTGCAGCAACGTGGCCGTCGCCCAGATCGAGGTGGCGCAGGACAGCTTCGACACCCACGCCTACCTCAACGACCTGCGCAGCGGCCACGCCTCCACCAAGGAGAGCGAGCAGTTCCAGCGCCGTCTGAACCGCTACCGTGAGCGCTACCTCTTCCCCGATGAGGCTGCTCC
The DNA here is from genome assembly GCF_020687345.1 of Faecalibacterium butyricigenerans. Taxonomy (NCBI): domain Bacteria; kingdom Bacillati; phylum Bacillota; class Clostridia; order Eubacteriales; family Oscillospiraceae; genus Faecalibacterium; species Faecalibacterium butyricigenerans. The sequence goes on along the minus strand of NZ_JAJEQL010000010.1, from coordinate 18,213 downwards.
GGAGGAAACGGAGGATAAACAGGCATGATTTATATCGTAGAAGACGATGCAGCCATCCGTGAATTGGAACAATATGCATTGCAGTCCAACGGCTACGAGGCCGTGGGCTTTGAGTCCTCGGAGCCGTTCTGGCAGGCCGTCCACACCACGCCGCCGGAGCTGGTCATTCTGGATGTGATGCTGCCCGGCGAGGATGGCTTCTCCATCCTGAAAAAGCTGCGCGCCACCCCTTCCCTGCGGCGTCTGCCCATCATCATGATAACGGCCAAGTCCAGCGAGCTGGACACAGTGCGCGGCCTTGACTGCGGCGCAGATGACTACATCACCAAGCCCTTCGGCATCATGGAGTTCCTGAGCCGGGTGCGTGCAGCACTCCGCCGGGCTGAGCCGGAGGCACGGCCCAACGTCTACAGCTTCCGGGAGATCCTTCTCGACAACGCCCGCCACAGCGTCACCGTCAGCGGCACGCCGGTAGAGCTGACCTACAAAGAGTACAGCCTGCTCCGGCTGCTGCTGGAAAATACGAATCTCGTCGTCACTCGCGAGACCATCCTGCAGGTGGTGTGGGGCACCGACATCTCGGTGGAGAGCCGGACGGTGGATATGCACATCCGCACCCTGCGCAAGAAGCTGGGCGATGCCGGAAAGTACATCTGCACGGTGCGGAAGGTCGGTTACAAGCTGACCGACAGCGAGGAGGAGCTTGAGCAATGAAACCACGCAGCATGGAAGAAAAAATAAGCTATCTGCTGTTTTTGATGGGCTTTGCCGGCCTGCTGTGCACCGCTACGCTCTGCATTTTTGTGTTCCACAAGGCTTTCCGTGCGCAGGCGTGGACAGCCCTCGAGCGGGAGGCCGATCTCGTGGCCGCCGGGTGCACACAGGTGGATGACCCCAGCCAGTTGAAGGCTTATGTGGACGGCTCGCTGCGCATCACCCTTATCGCGTCGGACGGCAGCGTGCTCTTCGAGTCTGCGACGGACCAGCCGATGGAGAACCATCTGCGCCGCCCTGAGATCCAGCAGGCCATGAAGAGCGGCGTCGGCCGTGACTGCCGCGACTCTCAGACGATGGGCTATGAGACTTATTATTACGCCATGCTGCTGCCCGACGGGGACATCCTCCGTGTGGCGCAGGACTCCGAGACCATCTGGTCCATCTATGATGCTGCCCTGCCCGCCATCGTTCTGAGCTGCTTTCTGATGATGGGTGCCGCCGCCATCATCGCTGGGCTGCTGACTAAGAGCCTCGTTCAGCCTGTGCTGAAGATGACCGACGACCTTGACCACATTCAGGAGAATGTTCCCTACAAAGAGCTGATCCCCTTTGCGGAGAGCATCCATTCCGACCGGATGCTGCGGGAAAACAACGAGAAGATGCGGCAGGAGTTCACTGCCAACGTCAGCCACGAGCTGAAGACGCCCCTGACCAGCATTTCCGGCTATGCCGAGCTGATCGAGACCGGGATCGCTAAGCCCGAGGACACCCCGGATTTTGCCCACAAGATCCATGTAGAGGCCAGCCGGATGATCCAGCTGGTCAACGATATTCTCCAGCTCTCGAACCTCGACAATGTCAGCGAGACGGGGGCTTCCCCCACCATGGAGACGGTCGATCTTCTGGATGTGGCCCGAGAGTGTGTGGAGCGCCAGAAGGTCAACGCCCGCCGCTCTTACATCTCCCTGACCTACCTCGGCGAGAGCGCCCCCGTGACGGGCAGCCGGAGCCTGCTGGATGAGTTGTGCCAGAACCTCTGCGACAACGCCATCCGCTACAACCGTCCCGGCGGCAAGGTCCAGATCATCACGGCCCGCACCCGGGACGGCCACTGCACCCTGACCGTGAAGGACAATGGCATCGGCATCCCGAAGGAGGCGCAGGCCAGCGTCTTTGAGCGCTTCTACCGGGTGGACAAGAGCCGCAGCAAGGCCACCGGCGGCACCGGTCTGGGTCTGGCCATCGTCAAGCACATTGCCCGCATCCATAACGCCCGCATCAAGCTGGATAGCGCCGTGAACGAGGGAACGACCATCACCGTTATCTTTGAGTCTGTAAATTCTTAAAACTGCATAAGCCTTACGTCTGTCCGGATCTCCGGGCAGACGTTTTTTGTTGTGAGGCCAAGATCTCCGTCCCGCAGGGCCTGATAGGCCCCGAGGCCGGAAATATCCAGCCCCAGCGTCCAGCAGCGGCGGATGGTATCCTCGCAGAGTGTTTTCAGCTCCTTCTCCGCGTCCGGGGGCAGCTCACCTCGGGCGAGAGCATTCACCCGGAGAAGAAAACCCTCCCCTTCCCGCTCCACGCCGCAGAAAGCCCGGTGCAGGCGGAGCGTCCCCGCGCCCAGCATAAAGCGGTGCTCCCCGGCAGTCGTCCGGCTCCTGCCCTGCAGCAGCAGCGCCATCTCCGCCTGCGCTTCGGTCAGCTGAGTGGTCTGCTCTGGGGTCACGACGAGAGCCTCGGGCCTGCAGTGTGCCCCCTCCTCTTCCAGCTCCACGATGGGCAGGACGAAGCCGCCGCCCTGCTCATACAGCCGGGGCGCGGAAGGAGCGGAATTTTTGACGCATTGCAGGAGATTTTCGGGCAGGACATCCGACGCCCCGGCCCGCTCTTCCAGCGTCTCCACCGAAAAGCCCGCCCCGAACATCCGGGACGCCAGTCTCCCGCAGGGCTGATGCAGGAACAGCTCCTCACAGACAGGCAGCGCACGCCGCACCGAGTCCTGCTCGACAAAAAGATATTCGCAGAGCCGCCAGTCCGCCCGCTGAGGCAGGGCTTTTTCGGCGGCAGCGATGGCAGCGGAAAGCTGTGGGCCGCGGCCCACGCAGAGGCGGATGGCGGCTTCGGCTTCGGCGGAATCGGCGGAGGCCTCCGGGAACTGGTATAGCAGGCCCACCGTCCAACTGTCGTCCTTCGTTTCGACGAGAAGGGCGCGGATCATGCTTTTCTCGGTATTTTCCCAGTGGAGAAAAAGGCAGAGCCAGACGGTCAGCACGCCTGCGGCCAGAAGCCGCAGCCCCTCACGGCGGCTCATCGTGCAGCCTCCGCGTCCGCTGTGCCCGAGGGCCGCCCGGCAAGCCGCTCACAGAGCAGCCGCGCGGTGCGGACAAGAAAACAGAGACGAAAGACCGCCGCCGCCAGCCAGAGGAGCAGGAATGCGGCATCGAAGCGGGAGATGCCCCCGAAGCTCCACGCCCGCAGAAGCTCATAGCCCGGATAGCCCTGCGGCGCACCAAACAAAAGTGCCAGCCCCAGCGTATAGCCGGAAGAAATGATCGCAGGGATGAGCGGAAGCCACAGCGCCGATTTTCGACTAATCTTCGAAGCATTTTTACCTGCACAAAGAAGCGGGAACGAGAAATATTCGGGGTAAAAAAACGCATCCGGCAATGCGAACGACCTGCCTGCCTCGCCCATCACGAGATTCTGCCATTCCAGCTGACCTGCCAGCCCCAGCAGGCAGAATAAGCTCCCCAGCACCACGAATGCCCCGAGGACAGCGGCCATCCGGTCATACAGCTCACAGCCGAAGCTCCATCCAGCCCAGAGGAGCAGCGGCAGCAGGCCGAAAAAGGCCATCGACGAGAACTGTTCCCAGCAGACCTGCTGGATCATCGCCGCCGTGCGGACAAGCTCCCAGAGATACCAGAACAGGAAGGCGGCGCAGCAGCAGTTACCGACAAATCCCGGACGGCGCAGGCGGGCGGCGTTCCAGGAAACGAACACCACAAGGAGCACCAACGCCGCAGTCGCCAGCACATTCCCCAGCAAGACGGCGCGGACAGAGCCGCTCTGCCCTGCCCTGAGGATGACGCGGCCCAGCTCTGCTGCCGCAGTGCTGAGGGACAGCGTCCGGGCTGAAAACCCCTCTCTCTGCTGCATTTAAGACCCCCTCCTTTTCCAGATGGCGAATGGGCGGCGGGACAGCGCCCGGTAGTTGCGGCGGATGATACCATCCCCTGAAAAGACAACGCTCGAAAGGTAGGGCACCCCCATCGCGGAGAGGGACGTCAGCGCCGCCAGCACCCCCAGAGCCGCGCACACCAGCCCCACCGGCCCGGCCAGACCCGCCGCAAGCGTGACACCCAACCGCAGCAGGGTGGCAGGCTCGTACAGCGAGGGGGTGACGAAGACGGAGATGGCCGTGATGCTGGCCACGAGGATGACCGGTGTGCTCATCAGCCCGGCCCCGACGGCGGCATCGCCGATGATAAGCGCCGCCACAAGACTCACCGAGTGGCCCAGCGTCTGGGGCATCCGAAGCCCTGCCTCCCGGATGATCTCCAGCAGGAGAATGACCAGCAGCATCTCCGCGAACAGCGGAAGCGGCGTGGCCTTTTCCGCCGCCTCGATTTTATAGAGCAGCTGAGGCGGGATAAGCTCGGGCAGGTAGACTGCGAGACAGACGAAGACCCCCGGCAGGAAGATGCTGAGGTAGAACGAACCATATTTCAGGATGCGCAGGAAGGACGAAAAGAGCGCCGTGGTCGCGTAGTCGTCGAGGCAGTCGAAATTTTCGCAGAAGAGGGAGGGCAGCACCAGCGCCGAGGGACTGCCGTTGACTAAAACAACGATCTTCCCCTCGCAGAGCTTTGCCGCGGCGGAAGCCGGGCGCTCGGTGTAGCTCACCGGAGCGAACAGCCGACATCTGGCCGGGAAAAGCCACGGCACGAAGTAACTGGAATCCAGCAAAAGCTCCGGCTTTGCCTCTTGGAGGGTCCGGCGCACCCGGGCCACGGCCTGCCTGCTGGCTCTGTCCCTGCAATAGCAGATGGCGTACTCGGTCTTCATGGCACAGTCGGCCTGTGCCGTCTCCATCACAAGGGTGTCGGTGCGGATAAGGCGGCGCAGCAGGCTCAGATTGACCCGCAGAAGGTCGGCGAAGCCTTCCCGGGAGCCGCGCAGGTTTCCTTCTCCGGAGGGTTCCTCCACCGACCGGGACTTGAGGCCCTGCACCGAGAAGACGATGCCCTTTTTGCACCCATCCAGCAAAAGCACCGCCATGCCGGCGGTCAGGCGGCGGACGAGGTCCTCCATATCCTTGACCGGACTATTCTCGGCGGGCAGACCGGAGTGGTGCATCAGAAGTTCATAGACCTGTGCGCCGCTGTGGGCCAGCCGCTCCGGCTCGAGGCCGGGCGTATGACGGGTGGCAGCGTCCAGCAGGAGCGCCCAGAGCGCTTCGAGGCTGGCCATGTTGTCGAAGAGCACGATGGCCCCCGGGCAGTGATAAAGCTCGATGCGCTTGGCATAAAAATCCGCCGAAGCGCCAAACCTAGCGTTGAGCGCCTCCAGATTCTCATCCAGCAACGAGGAAAGCTGCAGCATACGGTATCCCCCTTTGCCTGCCAGTATTCCCCCGTCGGAGTCGCTTATTCAACCCACAAGGAGGGCCTTCTGTGAAGCTTCTGATTTTCCGCACCCTGCTCATTTACCTCTGCGTCCTGTTCGCCATGCGGCTGATGGGCAAGCGTCAGCTGGGCGAGCTGCAGCCCGAAGAGCTGGTGTCCACCATCCTCATCTCCAATCTGGCGTCCATCTCCATCGAGTCGGAGGAAGTGCCGGTGACGGCCAGCCTCATCCCCCTCTTCCTCATTGCAGCTCTGGAGCTGCTGGGGTCAGCGCTGAGCTTTCGCAGCCAGAAATTTTTCAATCTGATGTCCGGCCGCCCCAAGACGGTCATTCTGGATGGACAGATCGACCAGAATGCTCTGCGCACCCTCCGGCTGACCACAGCCGACCTGATGGAGGCCCTGCGGGGCAAGAATATCTTCGACCCCCGGGACGTCTCCTACGCCGTGGTCGAGACGAACGGCAGTCTCTCGGCAGCGCTCCGCCCCGAAAAGGAGACGGCCACCCTCGCTGACCTGCGGCTGAAGGTCGAGCACAGCCACGCCACCATCCCCTTCGTGCTGGACGGCCAAGTCCTCGAGGACAACCTCCAATGGTGCGGCAAGGACAGAAGCTGGCTCGAGCGGACCGCGCAGGCCAACACCCTGCTGCCGGAAGAGATCCTGCTTCTGGTCGGCAACGAGACGGAGGATTATTTTCTGCTGAAAAAAGAGAGCCGCCGCAAGGGCAGCTCCCGGTGAGAGGTACGGAATGAAACGGATCTATGCGTGTCTGTGCATCGTGGCGGTGCTGCTGAGCATCGCCTTCTACAGCAGCTGGCGGGTGCAGAAATTTGCCGAGGATATTTCGGATGACATCGACGACGCCGTGGAGGCCCTCCGGGACGAGGATCTCCCTGCCGCACGGCAGGCTCTGGCCGAGGGAGCAAAGCTCTGCGACGAGATGCGGGAAGGGATGAACCATCTTCTCCGCACGCAGGACTTCACGGAACTGGAGAGCGCTCTCCGCGCCGCCGACGGCCACCTCGAGATGAATGCTCCCGAGGAAGCCCTCGGCGAACTGCGCCGGGCACAGGTTCAGGTGGAAACTCTGGAATGGCTTTCCCGGAGATTCGTTTAATTAAATCTCTGAGATCCGTTTTTATTTCGTGTAATCTTCGTTATCTGAAATTCATTTGCCCCGGCCCGCCGAGAAATAAGAGCTATAAACCGGATTTCATGCAGAGAGTTCCCGAAATTTCAATCGATTCATCATTTGTTTTTTCTGTATTGAATGCCTTGTTCGAAAATCATCGTCTTCCATCTGTGCCCTATATAGATTTTTATATAGGGCATCTTCGGCAATTCCTCAAAGACCCTTCCCGTCCGGATACAGCGTGCACAAAAAAGCGCCCCATCCCCTGCCCTGCGGCAGAGAATGAGGCGCTTATGGCTTTGGAGCCAGATTATTTCTTGCGGTCGCCCATCAGCTTTTTCAGCTCATTGAAGAAGCTTTCGACGTCCGCGAACTGCTGGTAGACCGAGGCAAAGCGGACATAGGCCACCTCGTCGATCTTTTTCAGCTCCTGCATGGTCAGTTCACCGATGCGCACGCTGGTCACTTCGCGGTCGTAGGTGCTCATCAGAGTCTGCTCGATGCTGCTGACGGCGCGTTCCAGCGCTTCGTAGCTCACCGGGCGCTTGGCGCAGGCGCGAAGCATGGCGTTCAGCAGCTTCTGTCGGTCGAACGGCTCGCGGGAATTATCCTTCTTGATGACGATGAGCGGCACTGTCTCCACCACCTCGTAGGTCGTGAACCGCATATGGCAGTTCAGGCACTCCCGGCGGCGGCGGATGCGCTCGCTGTCTTCGGTGGGGCGGGAATCAATGACTTTGGACTCCTCATCGCCGCAATAGGGGCATTTCATGGTCGTTCCTCCTATAGCAGTTTGCGTTTTTAATGCACAGGCAACATCCGCAAACTGCATGTCGCAAAGATGCCGTTTTGACAGGCACTATTTTTGAAAATTGCGATAAAAAACTCGGGACAGATTTGCATCAGGATCCAGCGGCTCAGTTTTTCTTTGCGCCCTTGCGTTCGCTCCATGCCACCCAGGCGGAGGTGGAGACACACAGCGAGGTGTACACGCCGCTGAGCATACCCATCATCAGGGGGAAGGCAAAGGTAAAGATGCTGTCCAGACCATACAGCTTGGAGACGACGCACATCACGCCCAGCGCCATCACGGTGGTGACGGTGGTGATGATGGTGCGGCGGGCCGACTGGTTGACAGAGTGGTTGACCAGCTCTTCGAAACTGGCCTTCTTGCCCAGCAGGCTGCGATTCTCACGGATGCGGTCGTAGACGACAACGGTATCGTTGATGGAGTAGCCGAGGATGGTCAGCATCGCCGCAATGAAGTTGCCATCCAGCGGGGCACGCAGCAGCACGAAGGTGCCGAACACCACCATCAGGTCGTTGAGCAGGGCCAGAACGGCCATCATGCCGCCGGTCAGGCCGCCGATCCTTTTGAAGCGGTATGCGATGTAGGCGAGGATGAGCACCAGCGCGAACACCACGGCCACCAGACTCTTCTGGAGGAACTTCATGCCCATTGCGGCGCTGACGTTGCTCAGAGAGAGCTGTGCGAAGGAGTTGTCGGGGTAGCTCTCATTCAGAGAGTCCAGCAGGGTCTGCACCTCGTCGGTGGTGACGGTCTCGGTGCCGGGCATCGAGATCTTCAGGGTCTGCTCCCCTGTTGCGACGTTCTCGCCGGTCTGCAGGGTCAGGCCATTGCTGCCCAGCGCTTCGGAGGCCGTCTTCTGGACGGCAGACATCTCAAAGCTGTTCTCGTAGCTCAGGGTGATCATCGCACCGCCGGTGAACTCAGTGTCCAGATGGACGCCCAGCACCACTGCACAGAGGACGATCGCCGCCATCAGGCAGGCAGAGATGGTCAGGAAACGCTTGCGCAGACCAACGAAGTTGACCTGCTTCTTCTCGGTGGGAGTCTTACCGGGAGCATCCGCACCGTAGAGACGGGGGTTCCGCAGAGCCTTGATGGAAGCAGCGCCCCGAATCATGGTACGGGTGGCAAAGATGCCAAACACGAAGTTGAGCAGCACGCCAGTGAGCAGCGTGTAGCCGAAGGCGTAGATGGTGCCTGCGGTCGAGGGGCCGAAGGCGAAGAAGACGAAGTGCAGGGCCTTGGCAAAGAAGCCGTCCGAGGGGCCGAAGGCACCCATCAGGACGACCGCGACGATGACGATGGTCACATTGCCGTCGATAATGGGGGTCAGGCCGCGGGCAAAGCCGCTCTTGAGCGCGCCGTCGAGGCTCTTGCCGCTGCGCAGCTCCTCCTTGATGCGCTCGGCGGTGATGACGTTGGCATCCACGCCCATGCCGATGGCGAGGATGATGCCGGCGATGCCGGGCAGAGTCAGGGTGAAGCTCTCAAACACCGGGAAGTAGCCGGAAACGAAGGCCAGCGTGGCCGCCACCTGACCGGCCAGCGCGATGCAGGCGAGGAAGCCGGGCAGACGGTAGAGGGCCGTCATGAGCACGAGGATGAGGGCAAAGGCGATGACACCGGCCAGCACCATGGCGCTCAGGCTGTTCTCACCCAGACTCGGGCTGATGGTGGAGTAGCTGTCCACGCTCAGCGCAAAGGGCAGAGAGCCGGAGTTGATCTGGCGGGCCATTTTGACGACATCTTCCTGCGTGAAGGGATTCGCCGCAGAGCTGGTGATGATGGCAGAGCCGTCGGTGATGGCGGCGTTGACGCTGGCGGTGCTGACGTTCTCGTCGTCCAGCCAGATGCTGATACTGCCGCCGTTCTGGTACAGACGGGTGGTGGCGTCGCCGAATGCCTTGGCACCCTCGTCAGTAAACTTCAGCGCCACATAGTACTCGGAGCTGCTGCCGTTGACGGGGCCGTACTGGGCAGCAGCACTCTCCACCATCGAGCCGTCAAGGACCAGCGCACCGTCTGCGCTGCTCCCCTCCCGGAAGGTCAGGTAGGCGGTGGTGCCGATCTCCTCAATGGCGGCTTCGGGGTCGAACTCGGTCTCGCCCGACTGCCACGGGAACTCGAGGATGAGGCTGTCGGAGTTGTTGTCCACATACAGCTCATAGTCGGTCACGTTGAGGGCGACCAGACGGTTCTCGATGACCAGCTGAGCAGCCTCAAGCTGGTCGTCGGTGGCGTCGTAGCCGTCGGAGGGGACGAAGGTGACGTTGACGCCGCCCTTGATGTCCACACCGAAGCGGATGTCCTTCGCTCCCTTGATGTAGGTGGTGGTCACATCACCGTACTTGGCCGCAACACCGAAGAACGCCGTATAGACGAACGCCGCGATCACAAGCACCGTGAGGATAAGCTGCCATGCTTTGCCTTTCGTTTTCATATGAATCGGGAAACCTCCAAATATAATATGAAGCTGCTTTCCGGTCTTGGAAACAACTTCAAAATCTCCGCTGCGCCGTCTGAGCGGCAGCACAGCGGAGATTTGTGCAGTGGAAAGATCAGTCCTTTTCCGTCAGCAGTTTCTCGACTGCTGCCAGACGGACGCAGACACAGAGCAGGTCGGATGCGGTCTCCACCTCATCCAGACTGGGATAAGTGGGCGCGATGCGCAGGTGGGAATCATCCGGGTCCTTGTGGTAGGGGTATGCAGAGCCTGCGCCAGTGAGGGTCAGACCGCACTCCTTGCACAGCTGAGCCACCCGCTTTGCGCAGCCGGGCATGACATAGAGGCTGATGAAGTAGCCGCCCTTGGGGTTCGTCCAGTGGGCGATGTCGCCGCAGGGGGTCAGCTCTTCGTTGAAGGCTGTCTTGACGGCGTCGAAGCAGGGCACCAGACGACGGCGGTGCTTTGCCATATGAGCCAGAACGCCTTCCTTGTTCTTGAGGAAGCGGACGTGGCGCAGCTGGTTCATCTTATCGTAGCTGATGATCATGACCGAGAAGCGCTTGCAGATGTACTTCATCATGGCCTCGCTGCAAGCCAGAGCGGAGACGCCAGCGCCCGGGAAGGTGATCTTGCTGGTGGAGGTGAACATAAAGACGCGGTCTTCGTTGCCGTACTTCTTGCACTCGTTCAGCAGGACGGGGGTCTCGATGATCTCCTCCGTCAGATGGTGGACGATGTAAGCCTCATCCCAGAAGATCTTGAAGTCGGGGGCGGCGGTCTTCATCTTGGCGAAGCGGTCGATGGTCTCGTCGCTGTAGGTGTAGCCGTCGGGGTTGGAATACTGCGGCACGCACCAGATGCCCTTGATGGTGTCATCCTCGGCCACCAGCTTCTCGACGACGTCCATATCGGGGCCGTCCGGGGTCATGGGGACGCTGATCAGCTCGAAGCCGAACTCCTCGGTGATGGCAAAATGGCGGTCATAGCCGGGCACCGGGCAGAGGAACTTCCGCTTCTCCACCTGAGACCACGGGCAGGGAGACTCCGGGAAACCGAAGCTGTAGCCCATCGAGATGAGGTTGTACATCAGCTGCAGGCTGGAGTTGCCGCCGACAAAAACCTCCTCGGGCTTCACGCCCATCACGTCGGCGAACAGCTCACGGGCCTCATGCAGGCCCTCCAGATCGCCGTAGTTGCGGGCGTCGGTGCCGGCGTCGGTGGTGTAATCCGTCATCTGCAGCAGACCCATTGCCAGATCCATCTGGTGAGGGCCGGGCTTGCCACGGGCCATGTTCAGCTTCAGGCCCATCGCCTGAAACTTCTTGTACTCTTCTTCCAGAGCCGCCTTTTCGGCAGCCAGTTCGTCGCGGGTCATCTCAAAATAATTTGCCATAACACACACTCCTTTATCGTACGTTCTATTTCCCACAGGGGTCCGGTACTGTTTCTCTGCGAAGCAGGTTCATGCCAGTGGGCCGCTCCGATTTTTACCCTCACAGTTCCAGACTTTTATAGTTTACTACAATTTGACCTCGGAAACAAGTCGGATGGCACAAAAAGACCCCGCCAAAAAGTAAAAAGCTTTCAGCGGGGCCTGTTCTCCCCTGCTGCGCGCTGCCGCTCAGCTCAGGGAAGGCTGGTTCTTATAACGCTTGCGCACTGCGCCGTACTCCATGTGCGCCTCGCCGCCCTCTACCGTATCCTCGTCGATGGTGACGCGGATGATGGTGGGGTCTGTGGGCACATTGTACATGACGGGCATCAGGATGTTCTCCATCACGCTGCGCAGACCGCGGGCACCGGTCTTGCGCTCGATGGTCTTCCGCGCAATGGCGTGGAGGGCCTCATCGGTGATGTTCAGCTCCACATTGTCCATGGCCAGCAGTTCTTTGTACTGCTTGACCAGACTGTTTCGAGGCTCCTTCAGGACACGCACCAGCGCATCCTCGTCCAGATCATCCAGCACCGTAATGACCGGCAGACGGCCGATCAGCTCGGGGATGAGGCCGAACTTGACGAGGTCGTGTGGTTCGACCTTCTGCAGCAGGGCTTTCTGGGCCTCGCTGGAATTGTCCTTCAGGCTGCTGCCGAAGCCCAGAGCGGACTTATCGGTGCGGCGGAGGATATACTTGTCCAGACCGTCGAAGGCACCGCCGCAGATGAAGAGGATGTTGGTGGTGTCGATCTGGATGAACTCCTGCTGAGGGTGCTTGCGGCCGCCCTGCGGGGGAACATTGCTGACCGTTCCCTCCAGGATCTTCAGCAGAGCCTGCTGGACGCCCTCACCGCCCACATCACGGGTGATGGAGGGGTTCTCGCTCTTGCGGGTGATCTTGTCGATCTCATCGATATAGATGATGCCGATCTGCGCCTTCTGGACGTCGAAGTCTGCGGCCTGAATGAGCTTGAGCAGGATGTTCTCCACGTCCTCGCCCACATAACCGGCCTCCGTCAGGGTGGTGGCATCTGCGATGGCGAAGGGCACGCCCAGCATCTTGGCCAGTGTCTGGGCCAGCAGGGTCTTGCCGACACCGGAGGGGCCAAGGAGCAGGACGTTGGACTTCTGCAGCTCAACGTCGGCGCCCTTGCCGCTCAGGATGCGTTTGTAGTGGTTGTAGACCGAGACGGCCAGCACACGCTTGGCCTCGTCCTGACCGATGACGTACTGGTCAAGTCCCTCCTTGATCTCCGCAGGGGTCTTGATGTTGATGGAAAGCTCGTCAGACGGCTGGATGCGCGCCCGGCTGGCGCTGCCGCGGCTGGGGCGGGAGCTGCTGCCCGCGTGATCCGGCTTGTCCGAGAGCAGATCGGCACAGAGTCCGATGCATTCGCTGCAGATGTTCACGCCGGGACCGATGATCATCCGCTCCACTTCATCCTGATGTTTGCCGCAGAAGCTGCAGACCAGATCCTTTTCGTTTTTATCTCTGCCGGAATTGTTATTAGCCATAACCGTTTTTCCTTATCCTGGGTGTATTGCTTTCTGCCGCTCAGCGGTGGGTGATGACCTCATCGATGAGGCCGTATTCCTTGGCCTCCTGCGCAGAAAGGAAGTTGTCGCGCTCGGTATCCAGCTCCACCTTTTCCAGCGGCTGGCCGGTGTACTCGCTGAGCAGCCGGTTCATCTTGGCGCGGGTGCGGACGAGATGGTCGGCATGGATCTTGATGTCGGTAGCCTGTCCGGACAGACCGCCGCCCTGACCGCCGGCGATGAGGGGCTGGTGGATCATGATCTCGGCGTTGGGCAGGGCGAAGCGCTTTCCCTTGGTGCCGCTGGCCAGCAGGAACGCACCCATCGAGGCGGCCATGCCCATGCAGATGGTGGAGACGTCACACTTGATATACTGGATGGTATCGTGGATGGCCATACCTGCGCTGATGGAGCCGCCGGGGCTGTTGATATACAGGCTGATGTCCTTATCGGGGTCCTGCCCTTCCAGATACAGCAGCTGTGCCACGACAAGGCTGGCGGAGGTGTCGTTGACGTCCTCGCTCAGCACAATGATGCGGTCGTTCAGCAGACGGGAGAAAATATCATAGGAACGCTCCCCGTGCGCCGACTGCTCGACAACGTAAGGAACAAAACTCATAGGGTTCGCCTCCTGAATGAAAAATTATTGTATTTGCAAAATTGACCGATACGGCAAGCACACAGGGCCGTAGCCGTATCGGTCAATTTCAACAACCTTCACTTACAGAGCCGGGGACTTTCCCTGCCCTGCATGACCTTGTGCGCCGGAATTACTCAGCGTCAGCGGTCTTCTCGGCCTCAGCGGCCTTCTCCACGACATTTGCGTGGCTCTTGATGAAGTCGATTGCCTTATTGATGGCCAGATCGTGCTTCACCTCGTCCACGTTGATCAGCTCGCGGACCTTGTCCTCTTCCATCTTGTACTGGTCAGCAATGCGCTTGACCTCGGCATTCAGCTCGTCCTCAGTGGCCTCGATGTTCTCGGCAGCTGCGACAGCCTCCAGAGCCAGACGGATCTTGACCTGCTTCTCAGCCTGCGGCATGAAGGAAGCGCGGAACTGATCGACGGACTGGCCCATATACTTCAGGTAGTCCTCGAGGCGCAGGCCCTGCTGCTCCATACGGAAAGCAAAGTCGTTGACCAGCTCGTCCATGCGGACATCGTACATGGCCTGAGGGATCTCAGCCTCCATGCCCTCGATGACCTGATCGACCAGAGCGTTCTCGACGGCCAGATCATCCTGCTTGTCCAACTGCTCCTGATTGTTCTTGCGGATGGAAGCCTTGAACTCGTCCAGAGTGTCGTACTCGGAGCAGTCCTTTGCCAGCTCGTCGTCCAGAGCGGGCAGCTCCTTGTACTTGACTTCGTGCAGCTTGATCTTGAAGACAGCGGGCTTGCCAGCCAGCTCGGCAGCCTGATACTGCTCGGGGAAGGTGACGTTGACGTCGAACTCCTCACCAGCAGCGTGGCCGACGATCTGATCCTCGAAGCCGGGGATGAAGCTGCCGCTGCCCAGAGTCAGGCTGTAGTGCTCTGCCTTGCCGCCCTCGAATGCGACGCCGTCCACAAAGCCCTCGAAGTCGATGTCAACAATGTCGCCGTTCTCAGCAGCACCCTCACGGGTCAGCTCACGGGCGTTGCGCTCCTGCACACGCTTCAGCTCGGCCTCGACAGCCTCGTCAGAAACAGTATGGACCGTCTTCTCGACGGTCAGACCGTTGTAAGCGCCGATCTTCACCTCGGGCTTGACTGCGACCTTGACGGTCAGGGTAGCGCCCTCAGCCTCGCTGGCGGAATCGACGGAGACCTCAGGACGGCCCACCGGCTCGATACCGGCAGCCTTGACAGCCTCTTCGTAAGCTGCGGGGAACAGCTCGTTGATGGCGTCATAGGTAAAGACATCAGCGCCGTACATCTTCTCGATCAGAGCCTTGGGAGCCTTGCCCTTGCGGAAGCCCTGAACAGGGTACTTCTTGCCCTCCTTCTTGAAGACATCGGCAACCGCAGCCTTGAAGGCCTCAGCGTCGATGGAGAACTGCAGCTCTGCCATGCTCTTCTCGAGCTTTTCGCACTTGATGAAATTCATTTTGTGTATCCTCCACTCAAATATTGTATTGCGTTGGGGCAGCGGGAAAACTGCCGCCTGCAACCGCGCACCGCGTCCTTGCTGTTGCGAAATGCGGGGACGCGCGCGCTCAAATTGGGTGCAACAATCGCGTCACAACCTATTATAACACGCTTGTGATAGAATTGCCACCCCAAATTTTGACTTTTTGTTATTTCTGACCTTTCCGTCCCGGCCTCAGTTGATGCGGTAGGGGCAGAACTTCAGGCCGTCGGCGCTGACGAGCTTGTAGCGGATGCCGTCCACATCGCCCTGCACGGCATACCGGATGGCGTTGCCGTGCAGATGGCCGTAGTAGCAGGTCCGGATGCCGTAGGCCTTCAGCGTCGCCACGATCTCAGGGGCGCTGGTGCCGGTGTAGACCGGCGGATAATGCAGGAACACCAGCTTCTCCAGCCCCGGCTCTGCGGCGTCAAGGCTCATTTTGAGCCGCCCGATCTCCCGGTTCATCACCTTTTCGTCGTGGGCCTCCCCCACATCGAACAGCCAGCCCCGGGTGCCGCAGATGGCGTAACCCTCCACGGCGTAGGAGTTGTTGTGCAGGATGTGGAGGGTGTCAAAGCCCTCGGCCTTCAGGTAAGCGTTCATCTTGTTGGCGGTGGTCCACCAATAATCGTGGTTCCCCTTCATGATGAGCTTCTGCCCCGGCAGCTGCTGCAAAAACGCAAAGTCCTTCCGGGTGTCGGTCAGCCGCATGGCCCAGCTGATGTCGCCTGCAAGGACGATGGTGTCCTCGGGCTTGATGAGCTTGCGCCAGTTGCGTTCCAGCCGCTCCACATAGCCGTTCCAGCCGGGGAAAACGTCCATCGGCTTGGAGGCACCTAGGGAGAGGTGGGTATCGCCAAGCACAAAAAGTGCCATAGTTTATTTACTCCTGTTCTGGTTTTCATCACGCCTGATAGCCCAGCGCCACCTCCGCGATCCCCGCCGGGTCGATGACGGTGCTGAACCGCTCGGCCTTCTGCCGCAGGGCGGCAAGGCTTGCGGGCGCGGTCCGGCCGGTAGCTTCTTCCAGCGCCCGCATGGCCTCGAAATCGTTCTCCGGTGCGGTATGACCCAGAGCCTCCAGCACGCTGCGGGGGAACTTGAAGGGCGAGGCGGTGGAGAGCACCACCATCGGCACGCCGTCCCGCTTCTTCTGGGCAGCGACGTGGAACGCCACAGCGGTATGGGTGTCGCAGAGGTAGCCGTCCTTCTCGTAGCGGGCGCGGATCTCCCCTGCCACCTGCTCCTCGCTGCTCCAGCCGCAGTCGAAGCTCTCCCGGATCGCCGCCAGCGTCTCGGGACGGACGGTGTAGCTGCCTGTCTCGTTCAGGCTCTTCATCAGACCGGCCACCTCGGCATCGCTGCCGGTGACGTGGTAGAGCAGACGCTCGAGGTTGGAGGAGACGAGGATGTCCATGCTGGGCGAGGTGGTCTTATAAAACTCCCGCTTGGCGGTGTAAGTACCGGTGGAGAGGAAGTCGGTCAGGACATTGTTCTGGTTAGAGGCACAGACCAGCCTGCCCACGGGCAGACCCATCTGCTTTGCATAGTAACCCGCCAGAATGTCGCCGAAGTTGCCGGTAGGCACGCAGAAATCCACCTCGTCGCCGAAGGCGATCTTCCCGGCCTTGAGCAGCTGGGCGTAGGCGGCAAAATAGTAGACGATCTGGGGCACAAGGCGGCCCCAGTTGATGGAGTTGGCGCTGGAAAGGCGGATGTTCCGCTCGGCCAGCTTGGCCGCGATGGCTTTGTCGCCGAAGACCCGCTTCACGCCGGTCTGGGCATCGTCGAAGTTGCCCCGCACCGCGTAGACCGCGACATTCGCCCCCTCCTGCGTCGCCATCTGCAGGCGCTGGATCTCGCTGGTGCCGCCCGTGGGGTAGAACACGGCGATCTCGACGCCCGGGATGTCGTGGTAGCCATCCAGCGCAGCCTTGCCGGTGTCGCCGCTGGTGGCCACGAGGATGAGGGTCTTTTCGGTGCGGGAGAGGTTCTTCTTTGCCTCCACGAGAAGCTTGGACATCAGCTGGAGGGCGTAGTCCTTGAACGCGCAGGTCGGGCCATGCCACAGCTCAAGGGCATAGGTGTTCCCTTCCACCGGGGCCAGATAGCCTGCCTTGCCGCCGAACGCCTCCCCGTAGGTGGTGCGGGTGGCTTCAGCAAGGAAGTCCTTGGAGTAATCGGTCAGATATTCGCTGACGACGGCAGCGGCCAGCGTGGGATAATCCAGCTGGCACAGCGCCCTGACGTCCACCTGCGGAAAGCGTTCCGGGACGAACAGACCGCCCTCATCCGACAGGCCCTGTGCGATCGCCTGAGAGGCGGTCACAATGCGGTCATGGTCTCTCGTGCTGAAAAATTTCATCATTATCGCTCCTTTTTGCCAGAAGGCCCATCACTCGGCCTCATCCTGCGGCAGCGGCCCGAGGCCGTTTTCTGCCTTTTCCCACCGGGTTTTTCTGTGCGCGTCTAGCTTTTTGCCCAGAAAGCACCCTTTATAATATGTACCATCCAGCGCCCGCTGTCAAGAGGGACGACCTCAGCCACGTCGAAACGCACCGGTTCGTCGCTCTGACAGGTGCTCTGGAGATACAATGCGGCAGATGCGATGATACGCCTCTGCTTCGCGGCATTCACCGCAGCGGCAGGGGTATCCAGAGAGTCTTTGGCGCGGGTCTTGACCTCGCAGAACACCAGTGTCCCGTCCGGTTCCCGCAGGATGAGGTCGATTTCCCCCATCCGGGTGTGATAATTGTGGCCGAGAAGCTCTGCCCCCTGCTTCTGGTAGAAGCGGGCCGCGGCGGCCTCTCCTCTTTGGCCCGTCTCGGCCCGGCCCATCACTTGCCTTCGGGCCAGTAGCCCTGTTTTTTGAGGAAGCTGCGGCGGTAGAAGGGCTGGATGCCGTACTGTGCAATGAGTTCATAGTGCAGCTTTGTGCCGTAGCCCTTGTGCTTCGCCAGCTGATACTGGGGATACTGCTTGTCCAGCTCCAGCATATAGCGGTCACGGCTGACTTTCGCCAGCACTGACGCTGCGCCGATGCTGGCGCTGGTGGCGTCGCCCTTCACCACCGGCTGTGCGGGCATGGTCAGCCCTGCCGGAGTCCGGTTGCCGTCCACGAGGACGAGGTTTGGCACGATGTCCAGCCCCTCCACGGCCTGACGCATCCCGCCCATGGTGGCGTTGAGGATGTTGTCGCGGTCGATGATGTCCGGGCCGACGAAGACGATCTTATAGGCCAGCGCCTTTTCGATGATCTGCTCGAAGAGGGCCTCCCGTTTTTTCTCGGTCAGCTTCTTCGAGTCGTTGATGCCGTAGACCGGAGTCTCGGGGTCAAGGATGCAGGCGGCCACACAGACCGGGCCGCAGAGCGGGCCGCGGCCCGCCTCGT